>JBJTVI010000519.1:0-8350 GCA_046081145.1 Rubrivivax sp. | reverse complement strand
GGGGGGGGGTGGGGGGGGTGTGGAAGGCCCTCTTCATCGTCTAGGCCGGATCGCGCACGTCATTGACGAGGAAGTTGTGCTTGACGATCGGGCGCGTGATGCCCACCGTGTCGCACTCCTGGAAGGCGTCCAGGCCGATCGCCGGCGTGGGTACCTGCCCCGTGACGATGACCATCGGGATCGAATCCATGTAGGCGGTGGCGATCCCGGTGATGGCGTTGGTGACGCCCGGCCCGGAGGTGACGAGGGCCACGCCCACGTCGCCGGTGGCGCGCGCGTAGCCATCGGCCGCGTGCACCGCAGCTTGCTCGTGGCGCACCAGGATGTGCTCGATCGTCTCCTGCTTGTACAGGGCGTCGTAGATGTAGAGCACCGCCCCGCCCGGGTAGCCCCAGACGTACTTGACGCCCTCGGCCTGCAGGCAACGGACGAGGATATCCGACCCGTTGGGGTCGGCTTCGGGGGAATGCGGGAGTGCCGATGCGGCACGCTTGACTTCCGCGGCAGCCATGTCCATGTCGAACCTCAGTGAATTTCTCTGACGAAAAGCCTTCGGTGCACCTCCCGGCGCCCTCGTGAGGCGTGCTCGGTGCCTGCGCGGTCAAAAGTGCCGGGCCGCTGTCGGCGCGTCACATTGAGACCCAGAAACGTTTGTGCGAATGCACATTATCGCACGGCGCTGTGGCGCCTCGGCGGGCACCGGTGCAGGGGCATAATCCCCTGCGCGTCGCACCGTCTGAATCCGATCCGACCGACCCGAGCCTGCACGGCCATCCCGCCCTTGGCCTCCGAGCAAGAACTCTCGAATTTCCTGAAGAGCATCGAGCGCCGGGCCTTCAAGCGCACGGCCTATGCGGTGCGCGACGACGATGCCGCACTCGACATCGTCCAGGACGCGATGATCCGGCTGGCCGAGCGCTACGCCGACCGACCCGCCGAGGAATGGCCGATGCTGTTCCAGCGCATCCTCTCCAACGCCACCATGGACTGGTTCCGGCGGCAAAAGGTGCGCCAGGCGGCGGTGGCCAACTTCTCCGACCTCGAAACCGTCTCCGAGGACGGGAGCGAGCAGGACCTGCTGGAGTCGCTGCTGGCGGCCACCGAGGAGGCCGCAGATGGCCCCACCCAGGCGCTCGAACGCAGCCAGATCCTTCAGGCCATCGAGCAGGCGCTTTCCGAACTGCCGGCACGTCAACGCGAAGCCTTCCTCCTGCGTTACTGGGAGGATTTCGACGTCGCTGAGACGGCGGTGGTCATGGGTTGCTCGGAAGGGAGCGTGAAGACGCACTGCTCCCGAGCTGTTCACGCTCTGGCTTTGACCCTCAAGGCCAGGGGAATCACCCTCTGATCGGTGGATTGCACAGTGTCTACGTTGCCCTCTCCCCTTTCCGACCCGCAAGACCGGTTCGCGCGGCGCCTGGCGCGTCGCCTCGACGCCGCAGGCACCTCGGTGCCGCACGACATCTCGCAGCGTTTGCGCTTCGCGCGTGAACAGGCGGTGCGCGCGGCGCGCTTGGCGGCCGTGCAGCGGGCCCAGGCCACCGTGCAGCGCGACGGCTCGCTGGCCTTGGGCGGTCTGGCCTGGCCGTGGCGCCTGGCCTCGCTGATGCCCCTGGTGGTGCTGGTGGGGGGCCTGTATCTGATCGGTCAACTGCATCGCACCCAGCAGATCCACGCTGCCGCCGAGGTCGACGCCATCCTGCTTGCCGACGAACTCCCGCCCGCTGCCTACTCGGACCCGGGGTTCGCGGAATACCTCAAGCGCACCCTCCCGTGATGCGCGCCCTGCTGCTCGCGCTGACGGCCACCGTGCTGAGCGCGGCATGGGCCTGCGCCGCACAGCCGGCGGCTTCGCCGGCGCCGCCCCACACCGCACCTGCGGCCGCGCCCGCCAAGTTGACGACCACGGGCGCCAACCGGGCCTCCGCCCCCGAGCAGGGGCCGGCCTGGTCGTCACTCAGCCCGGCGCAGCAGGCCGCCCTCTCCCCCTTGCGGCAGGATTGGCCGAACATCGATGCCGGCCGCAAGCAGAAGTGGCTGGAGGTGGTGCAGCGCTTTTCCTCGCTCACGCCCGCCGAGCGTGAGCGGGTGCAGGAGCGCATGGCCGAGTGGGCCCGCATGAGCCCGGCCGAGCGCGGGCGGGCCCGATTGCAGTTCCAGGAAGCGCGGCAGATCCCGGCCCCCGAGCGGCAGGCCCTGTGGGAGGCCTACCAGGCGCTGCCCACCGAAGAGCGCCGCGCGCTGGCCGCCCAGGCGGCCGTCTCGGCCCCGGCGGCCAAGAGCGCCACCCGTGCGGATGCGAAGGCCGGCGCGGCCCCGGTGGCCAAGCAGAACGTCGTTCCTCCACCCGCCACGGGCGGCCAGTCACGCCTGGTCAGCCCCACGGTGGTGCAGGCCAAGCCCGGCGCCTCGACGACGCTGGTCTCCCGTCCGGGCCCGGTGCCCGACCCGAGCAGGGCCGGGCTCCCCAAGGTAGCCGCCACGAGCGATTTCGTCGACCCGGCCACGCTGCTTCCGACCCGCGGCCCGCAGGCTGCCGCCGCGGTGTTGCCGGCCGGGACGGCGCCCGCGCCAGCCCCCGCCGCCTCGGAGCCTGAGGCGGCGCCCCCGGCGCCGGCCTCTTCCTGAGGTGGCAGCGGGCCCGTCCATCGAGCCGTCCGGCGCAGGCAGCACCGACGACGGACGCGGATCGAATGCGGCACCCTCGCCAGGCCTGGCTCGCCGCCTGGCCTGCCTGGTGTACGAGGGCATGCTGCTCTTCGGCGTGGTGGTGATCGCCGGCTACCTGTACGGTGCGCTCACGCAGCAGCGCCACGCCCTGCAGGGGCAGCACGGCCTGCAGGCTTTCGTGTTCCTCGTCGTGGGCATCTACTTCACGTGGTTGTGGTCAGCTGGCCGACAGACACTGGCCATGAAGACCTGGCACCTGCGCCTGGTGGATCGCCAGGGCCGTGCACTGTCGCAGCCGCGCGCCGCGCTGCGCTACCTGCTGAGCTGGCTGTGGTTCCTGCCCGCGCTGGCCGGCGCGGGGCTGGCTGGCCACACCGACGGCGGGAAGGTCAGCCTGTGGCTGGCTGCCGGCGTGCTGGCCAATCTGGTGCTGGCCCGCCTCCTGCCGGGTCGGCAGTACGCGCATGATTGCCTGGCCGGCACGCGGCTCGTCGACGCGCGACCGACGGCCTCCGCCCGGGGTGGGGCAGAATCGGCGACATGAAGGGTGACCGGTTTTCGCTGTGCGTCTACTGCGGCTCTCGCAACGGCCTGCGTGAGGCCTACATCGAGGCTGCCCGCGAGGTCGGCCGCCAGATCGGCCAGCGCGGCTGGCAGCTGGTCTATGGTGGCGGGAACGTCGGGCTCATGGGGGCGCTGGCCGATGCGGCCCTCGCCAGCGGCGCAAGGGTGGTGGGCGTGATCCCGCGCAGCCTGGTGGCACGCGAGGTGGGGCATCTCTCGCTGCACGAGCAACTCGTGGTGGACACGATGCACCAGCGCAAGCAGGCAATGGCCGAACGCGCTGACGCCTTCCTGGCCCTGCCCGGGGGTATCGGCACGCTCGAGGAGCTCTACGAGGTCTGGACCTGGCGGCATCTGGGCTACCACGACCAGCCCATTGGCCTGCTCAACGCCGGCGGCTTCTACGATGGGCTGCTCGGCTTCATGCGGCACACCGTGGCCGAGGGGTTTCTCTCGCCGCCCCAGCTCGACGCGCTAGTCTCCGGCACCGAGGCCACGACCCTGCTCGACACCCTCCAGGCCCAGGCCCGTCAGGCTGGCGGGGCGGAGGACTTCCGCAGGATCTGAGGGCGCCGGGCGCGGAACCGGCGCCCCCGCTTCAGACGGCGGCCTCGTCGGTCTCGCCCGTGCGGATGCGCACGACCTGCTCCACCGGCGTGACGAAGATCTTGCCGTCGCCGATCTTGCCCGTGCGCGCCGCCTTCACGATGGCCTCGATGCAGCGCTCGACATCAGCCTCCTTGACGACGACCTCGACCCGCACCTTGGGCAGGAAATCCACCACGTACTCGGCGCCCCGGTAGAGCTCGGTGTGGCCCTTCTGCCGGCCGAAGCCCTTGACCTCGGTGACGGTCAGGCCGGAGACGCCGACATCGGCGAGCGCCTCGCGGACCTCCTCGAGCTTGAAGGGCTTGATGATGGCGGTGATCTGCTTCATGGCGTGGGCTCTCGGGCGTGGGGGGAAGGCCGATGCGTATTCAAGCACGGAAGCCGGAGGTGATGGGATAGCGCCAGTCCCGACCAAAGGCCCGGTGGGTGATGCGGATGCCCACGGGTGCCTGGCGGCGCTTGTACTCGTTGACCTTGATGAGCCGGGTGACCTTCTCCACGGCGGCCGGATCGTGTCCGGCGGCCACGATCTCCTCGACCGAACGGTCTTCTTCCATGTAGAGGGCCAGGATGGCGTCGAGCACCTCATAGGGCGGCAGGCTGTCCTGGTCGGTCTGGTCCGGGCGCAGCTCGGCCGACGGGGCCCGGGTGATGATGCGCTCGGGGATGACCGGCCCGGTGCTGCCGTCCGCGCGCGACGTGGGCTGCGAATTTTTCCAGCGCGCCAGGCGGTAGACGAGGGTCTTGGCCACGTCCTTGATGACGGCGAACCCGCCGGCCATGTCGCCGTACAGCGTGCAGTAGCCGGTGGCCATCTCGCTCTTGTTGCCGGTGGTCAGCACGATCGAGCCGGTCTTGTTGGAAAGGGCCATCAGCAAGGTGCCGCGGATGCGGGCCTGGATGTTCTCCTCGGTGGCGTCGGCGGAATATCCCTCGAAAAACGGGGCCAGGCTGCGATCGAAGGCATCGAACATCGGCAGGATCGGGATCTCGTCGTAGCGCACGCCCAGCCGCGCGGCCATGTCGCGCGCGTCGATCCAGGAGATGTCGGCCGTGTAGGCCGAGGGCATCATGACCGTGCGCACGCGCGACGCGCCGAGCGCCTCGACCGCGATGGCCAGCACCAGGGCGGAATCGATGCCGCCCGACAGGCCGATGATCGCCCCCGGAAAACGGTTCTTGACCACGTAGTCGCGCACGCCCGCCACGAGTGCGGACCAGGCCTGCTGCTCCAGGCAGGGAAGCGCCTCCACGGGGCCGTCCACGCGCCCCGAGGCGTCGATCTCGACGAGGTCGAGTGCAGGCTCGAACATCGCCGAACGCGCGCACAGGCGGCCCCGGGCATCCACCGCAAAGGAGGCCCCGTCGAACACGACCTCGTCCTGCCCCCCCACCAGATGGGCGTACAGCAGCGGCAGGCCCAGGCTCCTGGCGCGCTCGGCCATGCGCGCCTCGCGCTCGGCGGGCTTGTCCAGGTGGAAGGGCGAGGCGTTGAGCACGCACAGTGCCTGCGCGCCGGCGGCCAGCGCGGCCCGACCGGGCTCGTCGAGCCAGGCGTCCTCGCAGATCAGGACCGCCAGGCGCAGCCCCTGCACCTCGAACACGAGGGGCCCATGGCCAGCCTCGCGCCCGGAGACGAAGTAGCGCCGTTCGTCGAAGACCTGGTAGTTGGGCAGCTCGCGCTTGTAGTAGGTGCCGATCACCCTGCCAGCGGCCAGCACCGAGGCGGCGTTGAAGACCTCGGGCACGGCCCTAGACTTCGAGCGTGCGCCGGCCGCTTGCGGGGCGCGAGCCGGATGACCCACCACCAGATGCAAACCTTCCAGGTCGGCCAGCGCCTCGGCAAGGCGCAGCAGCGCCGCATCGCAGGCCTCGAGAAAGGCCGGGCGCAGCAGGAGATCCTCCGGCGGGTAGCCGGTGAGCGCCAGTTCCGGGGACAGCACCACACGCGCGCCGGCGGCATGCGCGCGGCGCGCAGAAGCCTCCAGCAGGCTGGCGTTGGCCGGCAGGTCTCCCACCGTCGGGTTGAGCTGGGCGAGCGCGACCTTCAGCATCGGGGAACGTGAATGAGCGGGGAAGAGGTCTGCACGGCGGGCGAGTATCGCATCCGGGTTCACGACGACCCCGATGCGGTGGATGCGCAGGCCTGGGACGAACTGCTCCTCTTGCAGCGCAGCCCCACGCCCTTCATGCGCCATGCCTGGCTCGCAGCGATGCATCGCAGCGCGAGCGCCGTGCCCGAGACCGGATGGAGCCCGCGCCTGGTCGTGCTCGAGCGCGGCTCCAAGGCGGTGGCGGCCGCTGCGCTGTACCTGAAGGCGCATTCCTATGGCGAATACGTGTTCGACTGGGCCTGGGCCGACGCCTACCGCCGCCACGGCCTGCGCTACTACCCCAAGCTGCTCGGGGCGAGCCCCTTCACGCCCGTGCCCGGGACGCGGCTCCTGGCCGGCGACGAGGCCGCGCGACTGGCGCTGGCACGGGCCCTGCCGGAGATCGCTCGCGAGGCGGGCCTGTCATCGGCCCACCTGCTCTTCGTCGACGAGGCGGACCGCCGCGCACTCGCCCAGGCGGGCTGGATGATCCGGCAGGGGGTGCAGTTCCACTGGCAGGCCGACCCGGAGCAGCCCTGCCCCGACTTCGAGGCGCTGCTGGCGCGCATGCAGCGCCACAAGCGCAAGAACATCTTGCAGGAGCGGCGCCGAGTGGCCGAGGCGGGGGTGACCTTCAGCGTGCATGAGGGGCCGCAGATCGACGACGCACTGTGGGCCTTCTTCCACGCCTGCTACACGCGCACTTACGAGGCGCACGGCTCGAGCCCCTACCTGCACGAAAGCTTCTTCCTCGAGACTTCGCGCACGCTGCCCGGCCTGTGGCTGATGTTCGTGGCGCACCGGGGGGGCCGCCTGATCGGCGCCTCCCTGGTGGCCATCGACCGGCAAACGGGGGTGGCCTGGGGCCGCTACTGGGGCTGCACCGAGCACCTGCCGTGCCTGCACTTCGAAGCCTGCTACTACCAGCCGCTGCAGTGGTGCCTGGCGCAGGGCTTCACCCGATTCGAGGGCGGGGCGCAGGGCGAGCACAAGATGGCGCGCGGCCTGCTGCCGGTGGCCACGCACTCGGCGCACTGGCTGAGCGATGCACGCTTCGCCGATGCGGTGGCCGACTTCCTGGCCCGCGAGGGTGCGGGCGTGCAGGCCTACGTGGACGAGCTGCGCGAGCGCAACCCCTTCAGGGATTGAGCGGCGCCGCGTGACGTGCGGCCCATGCCGCCATCCCGGTGGCCACCTCGGCCCGCGCGCTTTCCGGGCCCTCCCAGCCGATCACCTTGACCCACTTGCCGGTCTCGAGATCCTTGTAGTGCTCGAAGAAGTGCTGGATCGTCTTCAGGCGCATGGGGTTGAGATCCTCGGGCTTCTTCCACTGGGTGTAGATGGAGAGGATCTTGTCGACGGGCACCGCCAGCAGCTTGTTGTCGCCACCCGCCTCGTCATCCATCTTGAGCATGCCCAGCGGGCGGCAGGTGACGACCACGCCGGGGATCAGCGGAACGGGCGTGATCACGAGCACATCCACCGGGTCGCCGTCGTCGGCCAGCGTCTGCGGGATGTAGCCGTAGTTGCAGGGGTAGTGCATCGAAGTCGCCATGAAGCGGTCCACGAAGAGCGCACCCGACTCCTCGTCCACCTCGTACTTGATGGGGTCGGCGTTCATCGGGATCTCGATGATCACGTTGAATTCCTCGGGGGACTTCGTGCCCGGGGTGACGTTGTGCAGGCTCATGGCAACAGGCAGCGGCAGCCGCTTGGGATCAGGGTTGTCCCGCATTCTACGGCGCGGGCTTGCCGGGGCCTGACCGGGCATTCGACCCGGCGCCGCGTGCGGACATTCCCCTAGGAAGGAGTCGGCGAGGCGTCATGCGCTTCCCTTAGCATCGAAGGCTTTGCGAGGAACGTTCCAACCACCACAAGAAGGAGAGAGTCGATGTCCACATCGATGGCGCTTTACCTGGCGCTCGGATGCGGCCTGCTGGCCGTGATCTACGGCTTCGTCCAGCGCAGCTGGATCCGGTCGCAGGATGCCGGCAACGCGCGCATGCAGGAGATCGCGGGGGCCATCCAGCAGGGTGCCGCCGCCTACCTGGCCCGCCAGTACAAGACGATAGGCATCGTCGGCGTCATCCTGGCCGTGCTGATCCTGGTGACGCCCGGCCTGGGCACCATGACCGCTGCCGGGTTCGTGCTGGGCGCGGTGCTGTCCGGCGCCTGCGGCTTCATCGGCATGAACGTGTCGGTGCGCGCCAACGTGCGCACGGCGCAGGCGGCCACCCGCGGCATCGGGCCGGCGCTGGACGTCGCCTTCAAGGGCGGCGCCATCACCGGGATGCTGGTGGTGGGTCTGGGCCTGCTGGGCGTGGGGATCTTCTTCCTGCTCATCGGCGGCATGGACAAGCCCGACTCGTCCACGCTCAAGCCGCTGCTGGGCCTGGCCTTCGGCTCATCGCTGA
>JBJTVI010000518.1:0-2332 GCA_046081145.1 Rubrivivax sp. | reverse complement strand
GGTGGGCCGGGTGCGGTCTTCCACCTGCGTCGCGCAGGCCGGCGGGTGGAGTTGCGCTCCCTGGCGCTGCGCGATGCCCACTCCGACTGCACCCTGGGCGGCAGCCTGGAGGGATCCCGGTTCGAAGTGCGCTTCGACGGCCACGTGGCCGGGCGCTCGCTGGCGGGACTGCTGCGTCGTCCCGAACTCGCCAGCGCACTGGTGCGCGGCCGCTTCGCCGCGCGCGGCGACTGGACCAACCCCGCGAGCACCCGCGCAGAAGGCGGCCTGGAGGTGACCCAGGTGCCGGTACCCGTTCCGTCGGCCCAGGCGTTGGTGGTGGAACGCGCCCGCGTGGAGGCCTCGCCGGAACGCCTGCGCATCCCGGCAGCGGTGTTGCGGCTGGGCGCCGCGCGGGTGGACGTGGAGGCGAGCCTCACGCGCACGACGCGAACGTTCATGCTGGACGCCTCGGTCCGCGGCGGCGAACTGGACCTGCGTCACCCCCCAAAAGCCACCGGAACCGCTAGGGCGCCAGCAAAGCCGCAGGCCGGCGGCGCACCGGCAGCCAACCCCCGAGCATCACCCTGGGAGACGCTGTTCGCGGCCCTGGATCGCGTGCCGGTATCGGGCAGGGTGCAGGTGGCCTTCGCACGGGTGCTGGCCAACCGGATCGAGGTGGCCCCACTGGAGGCGGCCGCATCGCTGGAAGACGGACGGCTGGACGTGGATATCCGCCGGGCAGCCCTGTGCGGGATCAGCGTGGCGGGCAGCCTGTGGGCCCGCCGGGGTCTTGCCGGCACCAAAGGCACGCTGAGCGCGCGCGGTGCCGCTCTGGATGCCACCCTGCCCTGCCTTACGGAGGGCCGGTTGCGCTTCGCGGGAAAACTCGACCTGGACGGCACCTTCTCGGCCCAGGGCGCCCCCGGCGCCATCGTGGACAACCTCAACGGAAGCTTCCGCGCCGTGTCCCGCGAGGGTCGCATCGACCGGTTCGAGGCCCTTGCGCGGCTGCTGCGGCTGCTCAACTTCACCGAGGTGGTGCGCGGTCAGGTGCCGGACCTGGCCAGCGGCGGCATGAGCTATCGCAGCGCCGCCGTGACCGGGCGCATCCGCGGGCGGGTGTTGCACCTGGACGAAGGCATTCTCGATGCCGAGACGGTGAAGATCGTGGGCGAGGGCAGCCTCGACACCCGCAGCGGCGCCCTGACGGCAAACGTGCTGGCAGCACCGCTTCAGACCGCCAACTGGCTGGTGGACAAGATTCCCCTGGTGCGCCGCATCTTCGGCGGCACGGTGCTGGCCATTCCGGCGCAGGTGATCGGCACGGTGAAGAATCCGGTGGTGGTGCCGCTGGGCCCTCGCGCCGTGGGGTCGCGCGCGACTCAGCTGCTGGCCAACACACTGCGCCTGCCGGTGGACGTGCTCAAGATGCTGGAGCCCAAAAATGCGCCACCGGTGAGCAGCGAAACGCAGAAGGACGAAACAGCCCGGCCGCCCTGACCGGCAAGGCTGGCCGCCGCCGCCAGGCACGACCGCCTTCGTGCCGCCAGAGCACCTCAGGACGGGTTCACGGGCAGGTCGAGCCGGGACACGGCCCGCGCCATGGCCTGCACCGCGGCGCGCCGGGGAAAATCGGCACGAAAGGCTGCCACGACGCGCCGCATGGGTGGCGGAGCCGCGAAATCCACTGCTCTCACCAGCGGGCTTGCGTGGCGCCCGGTGAGGGCCGTGGCGGGCAGCACCGACACCCCGAGCCCCGAGGCCACCATGCTGCGGATGGTCTCCAGGGAGTTGCCCTGCCTGCCCGGCGGCGCGGGGCGCGCAAACTCGCCGCAGGCTTCCATCACCTGCTCGCGGAAACAGTGGCCGATGGACAGCAGCAACAGGTTCTCGCCCGCCAGCTCTTCGGCTTTCACGGCGCGGCGCCTCGCCCATGGGTGCCTTGCCGGCACCACCACCCGGAAGACCTCGTCGTAGAGCGGCAGCACCTCAACGCCCGGAGCCTCGTAGGGCAACGCCAGGATGGCCACGTCCAGCAGGCCGCCGCGCAGCATCTGGTCGAGGCTGGCGGTCATGTTCTCCTCGATCTCCAGCGGCATGGCGGGGGCCGCGCCGCGCAGCGCCAGCACCAGCCCGGGCAGCAGGTAAGGCGCGATGGTGTGGATGACCCCCAGCCGCAGCACCCCGCGCAGCGGATCGCGCCCGTGGCGCGCCACCTCCCGTACCCGGGCGGCCTCATCCAGCACCCGGCGCGCCTGGGCCACCACCTGCTCGCCGGCCTCGGTGAGCAGCACCTCGCGGGGGCCGCGCTCGAACAGCCGCACACCCAGCTCGTCCTCCAGCTTCTTCA
>JBJTVI010000517.1:0-3601 GCA_046081145.1 Rubrivivax sp. | reverse complement strand
GGAGAAGCCTGCGAGCACGACGACTTCGTTCTCGCGCCCGGCCTGCGTGACGGCCGCCTCGACGTGCGTGAGCCAGTCTTTGTGATCGACGACCATCAGGTCGGCCGGTCGGGTGCCATGCCCAGGCAGCAGCAGCACGCGGGACTCGAAGCACAGCCGCGAAAGCGAGCTCGCCAGATCGCGCATGGCAAAGGCGGTGTCCGACAGCCCATGCACCAGGACCGCAATGCCACGGGGTGCCCCGGGCGGGCACCCTGGGCCCGGCGCCATCCGAACAGGTGCCACCGAAGCCAGCTCGGCATCGGCCATCTCGGGCGCAAAGGGCAATCGGTGGGTGCGCAGCTCCTGGGTCACCTGCGCGACATACGCGTCGAAGTCGGCCACAGGCGCCACCGCTGACGCGTCACGCCAACCGCTGCTCAGCAATTCCGGCCGCGGCGCAACGCCCTCTCTGGTGGCGCAGCCCACCAACAGCGCCAGCAGCGCCATGCCGACGATGGTCGCATGCGGGAATCGTTCACCAGATCGTGGATGACCACTCCCCACGGGGTGCTCCATTTGGCCTTGAAGCCCGGATCCTCCCGTGTGGGGCCCATGCGGGCCAAGCCTCACCCATGCATGACAGCCATGCAAACATGCAGGGGGCTTTCACGACATCGTCTGGTACGGTTGCGAACCGCAAGCAGAGGCTCTCAACCAGCAGATCGTGAAGGCCATCCACGGAGGCAAGCCATGATAGGGAAACGCCAGCTGGGCAAGGACGGGCCACTCGTCGGGGCAATGGGATACGGCGCCATGGTGCTCGAGGGCTACTACGGCGCGAGCGACGATGACGAAGCCCTTCGGACCATTCACGGCGCGCTGGACGCGGGCGTGTCGATGATCGACTCGGCCGATGCCTACGGCAACGGCAGAAACGAAGGCCTTGTGGGGCGCGCCGTGCGCGGCCGCAGCGACGCCTTCGTGGCGTCCAAGTTCGGCATCGTGTTCGATCCAGCGGAAACCGGGACGGACCTCCCGACAGGCTGGGGGTTTTCGCTCAAAGTCAACGGTCGACCTGACTATGCGAACAGGGCGCTCGATGCCAGCCTCGTGCGACTGGGCGTGCAGGCCATCGACCTGTGGTACTTGCACTACCCCGACCTTTCCACCCCCATCGAAGACACCGTCGGTGCGATGGCTTCGGCCGTGCGTGCCGGCAAGGTCCGGCACATTGGTCTTTCCAACGTCACCGCAGAGCAGGTGCGCCGCGCCCACGCGGTGCACCCGATCGCCGCGGTCCCGTACGAGTACTCGCTGTGGCGCCGGTAGGCGGAGACCGAGTTGCTGCCGACCCTGCGCGAGCTCGGCATCGCTCTCGTGGCATGGTCGCCGCTGGGCGCAGGGTTCCTGACCGGCACGGTGGGCGCGCTCGGCGCCAACGATTTTCGGCAGTTCAACCCGCGCTTCGCAGGCCCGAACCTGGCGACCAGCGCGGATCGCTATGCACCGGTCTTGCAGATGGCCCGGGAGCTGTCCATCACCCCGGCCCAGCTCGCGCTGGCGTGGCTGCTGCACCAGGGGCACGACGTGATTCCGATCCCCGGCACCCGAAAGGCGCAGCGGATCGACGAAAACGCGCGAGCAGCGTCGATACAGCTCGATGAGAAGTAACTGCGCCGGATCGATGCACTGGCTTAGCCAGGCCTTGCCGAAGGCCGGACGCTAGTCTGAGCGTCAGCTGGGTCTGCCGAGAACTGCATCGGGCGTCGGGCGGTAGGGGTTGTCCTCTCGAGCTGCAACGGAAAACCGTGCCAATCGCCGGGTGCTCAGCTCTTCGGCCTCGGCCACGATGCGGTCGATGAGTTCCTTGGCGGTCGGGATGTCGTGGATCAGGCCGGCCACCATCCCGCCGGTGCTCAGCGTGCTCAGGTCGGCCGCGCCGAACAACAGCCCCTGGTCGGAAGGATTGATGGGGGTGGCCTCCACCCGAATCAGCACCTCATCGGTGGCAGGGGCCATCACCGACTGGTCGACCAGCCTCAGTTCCAGCTCACCACCCGAGGTGATGGTGGAGCGCAATTGAAGGCTCGTGGGGGGAGTTCGGAAGTCATCGGAAGGAACCTCTCTCCATGTGATCTGGCACGATCATCGCGGCCGAAGGCCGGAATCGTGGGTCCGCAATTCGGTCCGCTGCTCAAGGCATCCTTCGCAGCGCCTCGAGAGCTATCTGCTCACCGTGCTCCTGCACGAAGTGGCCGCCGTCGGCGATCAACATCGCCGGCGGACATCCGCGAATCTGCGAGCGCAGCCGCTCCATGGAGGCCGGGGTGAACACGGGATCCTGTGCACCGATGGCCATCAAGGACTGTCCGTGCCAGTGGTCGCGCCAGAAGACGGCCGCCTCGCGGGAGGCCGCCACGCCATCGGCATCTACGCGCTCGGGCACCATTTCAGGGAAGGCCTGCGTCGCCGATCGGTAGCTCAGGTCTGGGAAGGGTGCGTCGTAGGCCGCCCACTCGGCCTCGGACAGGTGCGGGTTGCCGCGCGACAGCAGCCGGCCGATACCGAAGTCCGGGCGGCTGCGGCACATCGCACGCCACTGCGTGAAGCCTGCCGGCAGCGGTTCTTCGGCGGTCGCCAGGTAGGTGTTCATCACCAGCAGTGCGCGGTAGCGCGTGGGGTCGGCGTGCGGCAGCGTCAAGCCCAGCAGTCCGCCCCAGTCCTGCACCACGAGGTGGATGCGCTGGAGGTCCAGGTGCTGCACGAATTCCATCAGCACCTGACGGTGCCAGCTGAAGCTGTGCCGCGCCACATCGACAGGTTTGTCGCTTCTGCCAAAGCCCGGCATGTCGGGGGCCACCACCCGATGTCCGGCCGCCAGAAACCCCGGCATCATTCGCCGGTACACGTAGCACCAGGTGGGGTTGCCGTGCAGGCACAGCCAGGTGACCGCGGCATTGCGCGGCCCTTCGTCCAGGTAGTGCATGCGCATGTCGCCCAGCGCCGGCAAGCCAGTGGCGTAGTGCGGCGACCACGGATACCCGGGCAGGTCTTGGAAGCGGGCTTCCTCGGTTCTTTGATAAGCCATCGCGTTCACGGTTTCTCCTCGGGTCCCGCTGCCCCCGGCTCCGACGCTGGACATGCACACGGTGCGTGGGACATCGTGTCACGGCTTCGCATCCAGAACCCCCTTGCGCGAACTCCCGGCAGCGAAATCGATCATGGTGCGCCGGCTCACATCCTGCGCGGGGCGACACGACTGCCGTGCAGTTCGGCCAGCTGCACGGCCTGCGCGTGCACGGCGGCCTCGCCTGCGGCGATCAGCCGTTCGCGGTACGCGCGCGACCAGCCGGCCCAGTAGCCTGTGTCAGGGTGCAGCAGCACGTCGGCCAGGCGCGCATCCGGCTGGGTGAGCGCACGCTTTCGCAGATCGGCCTCGCGGTAACGCGCGGACCCGGGCGGGGCGCGGTCCTCGTGCGCCGAGGCGTCCACGGCCAGCACGCGGGAGGCACCCAGCCGGTGTGCGAGCCGAGCCGGCAGGGGCACTTGCTGGGCTGCATCGGCGTATCGGGCGTCGGCTATGCGCACCGGTGCCAGCTGCCCCACGATGGCCGAGGAG
>JBJTVI010000516.1:0-2495 GCA_046081145.1 Rubrivivax sp. | reverse complement strand
GTTGCCGCGCACGCGCACGCTGCCGGCATAGGACAGCTGCTGCCCGGTGCCATCCAGGATGCGCACGTTGGTGAACAGGACCTCTGCGGGGGGCTTTGCCATGTTCGGGTGCTCCGTGGAGGGACGGTGGAGGGCGCGGTGCGGCCCGCTCAGGCGGCCCAGCGCGTGGTGCGCGAGGCCCGCGTGGGCGGCGCGCGGTGGAACTCGCCGTCCTTCATCACCGCCAGGATACGCGCGCGGTCCTGCAGGATCGTGATGTCGGCCAGCGGGTCACCGTCGATCAGCAGTATGTCGGCCAGGCAACCCTGCCGGATGTAGCCGATCTCCTTGCCCATCTTCATCATCGGGCCACCCCAGGCGGTAGCCGAGAGCAGCGCTTCCATCGGGCTCATGCCGATGTACTTGACGAAGTACTCCAGGTCTTTCGCGTTGGTGCCGTGCGGCGTCCAAGCAAAGCCGTAGTCGCCGCCGGGCAGGATGCGGATGCCGCGCCGGCGCATCCCCTTCATGCTCTCGATGGCCGCCTCGAGCTCGCGGTGGTAGCCCATCTTGCGCGTCACCTCGGGGGTCAGGCCCCACTGGCTGGCGTGGTGGCAGGTGTTGATGAGCCAGGCCAGGCCCGGCGCCACGAAGTGCTCGAACTTGTGCGCCTCCAGCATGTCCAGCGCCTCCTCGTCGGCAAAGCTCGCGTGGTAGATCACCTCGATGCCCTGCCTGACGCACTGCTTGATCGACCAGGTCGAGCGCGCGTGGGCGGCCACCCGCTTGCCCCAGGCCTTGGCCTCCTGCACGCAGGTGCGGATCTCCTCCTCGGTGAACTGGCTCATCTCCGAGGGCATGCCGGTGATGGATTCGCCGGAAAGGTTGATCTTCAGCGAGTCCACCCCGTACTTGCAGAACATGCGCACGCAGCGGCGCATCTCCTCGGCGCCGCTGACCACCGCGCCGAAGGCGAACTCGGGCTGCGGCAGGTGCGGGGCGGTGGTGTCACCCAGGCCCCCGGGCACCGTGATCTCCTGGCTGGCCGCGAGGTAGCGCGGGCCGATGATCGTGCCATCGTTGATGGCGTTGCGGATCACCACGTCCAGGCGCGGCTTGGCGGTGGCCGCGCCCACGCAGGAGGTCCAGCCCATGTCGAGGTAGCGCCTCGCCACCTGCGCGCACCACAGGATGTGCTCCTCGGGCGGCATGCGCTGGATCGATTCCAGGCTCGGCTGGTCGTTCCACGAGAAGTGTGTGTGCGCCTCCACCATGCCCGGCATCAGGAAGGCCCCGGCGCCGTCGATCGTCTGCGCACCGGCCACCGGCGCCGAAGGCATGCCCAGGCCCGCACGCGTCACGCGCGAGATGCGGTTGCCCTGCACCAGCACCTCGCCCATGAAGGGCGTCTCGCCGCCGCCATCGAAGATGCGCACATTGGTGAAGAGCACGTCGGCCATGGTCGTTCTGCGGGTGCGTGGTACGGGTGCGTGGTGCAGGATGCGGGGTACGACTCGCGAGGTGCAGGGTGGCGGCCGCTCAGCCGCGCGCCGCCGCTGCGGTGAACTCGCGCCACTCGCGGGCGCAGGCCTCGGGCCGCTCCAGCGGCGTCCAGTGGCCGCAGCGCGGCAGCACCACCTGGCGGACCTGCGCGGCCTGGGTGAGCCGGCTGGCGAGGTCGCGCATGGCCTGGGGCGGCGCCACGGCATCCTCGTCGCCCGTGACGAGCAGCACCGGGGCGCGGATCGCGTCCACTGTGGCCGGCATGGCCTCGGCAAGCGCCTCGCAGGTGCGCGCGTAGCCCTCGGGGTCGCTGCGCATGAGCGTGTCGCGCACGCAGGCTACGGCCAGCGCGCTGCGCTCGCGCGTGTCGCGCGAGAGTGCGGCCTGCAGTATCTGCAGCGCCACCTCGTGCTGGCCCGCCACGCCCTGCTCGCGCACCTTGAGCGCGCGCTGGCGCAGGCCCGCGCGCGCCGCATCGGCCGGGGCCAGGAGCGGCCCGAAGAGCGCCAGCGTGCGCACCAGGCGCGGCCACTGCACGGCCAGGTGCTGGCACACGATGGTGCCCAGGGAGTGGCCCAGCCAGTGCGCGCGCGTCACGCCCAGCCGCTCGCAGGCCGTCACGGCAGCCTGCACCAGCCGGGCAATCGAAAGCGGCCCCTCCACGCGCGCGGAGCGCGCGCTGCCGGGCAGTTCCACACGGATCACGCGGTGGTGGGCCAGCACCGGCATCAGCGGCGTCCAGGTGTTCGCGCTGCCTCCCAGGCCGTGCAGGCACACCACGGGCTCGCCCTCACCCTCGTCCTCGACCGCGACGCGCTCGATGAGGTGCAGGGTCACGCCAGCGACCCTCCGGCCGGGGGCGCCGCGACACGGGCCGTGCGGCCGTGCAGCATGGGGTGTCTCCTCGTGCCGCCGCGGCGCACGCCTTGCGGCCACACCCCCACTGGCCGTTGATCCGACAGGGAGTGATGTGAAAGTCCCAACTTTCGAATTTCGTCCCAAACCTCTCTCCG
>JBJTVI010000515.1:0-6183 GCA_046081145.1 Rubrivivax sp. | reverse complement strand
CTCGAGGGCACCGTGCTCTCCGTGCGCGACGTGACGGTCGAGGGCAACCAGAGCGGCGTGGGTGCCGGCGCGGGGGCGAGCCGGCCCACCCGGGCGCCGCGACCGGTCGCAAGCCGCGACGCGCCCCGAGCCCAACCGCGACCTGACCCCCGACTCGAACCTCGACCCGAACCACGACCCGAACCACAACCTGACCTTCGACTCGAACCTCGACCCGAGCGTCAACCCGGATCTCGAGCTGAACCGACCCTTCCCATCCTCGCCCCGACGGAGCCGCCATGCCCACCTACACCCCGCCGCTGCGCGACCTGAAGTTCGTGCTGCACGAACTGCTGGACGTCACCGCCACGCTCAAGACCCTGCCGGCGCACGCCGAGGTCGACGCCGACACGATCAATGCGGTGCTCGAAGAGGGCGGCAAGTTCGCCGCCGAAGTGGTCTTTCCGCTCAACGCCAGCGGCGATGCCCAGGGCTGCCGCCACGAGAAGACCACGCACGAGGTGCGCACCCCCGACGGGTTTCGCGCCGCCTACGAGAAGTACGTCGAAGGCGGCTGGCCCGCGCTGAGCGCCGACCCGGCGCTGGGCGGCCAGGGCCTGCCGATCGTGCTCAACCAGTGCTTCTACGAGATGCTCAACTCGGCCAACCAGGCCTGGACGATGTACCCGGGCCTGTCGCACGGCGCCTACGAGTGCCTGCACGCGCACGGCACGCCCGAGCAGAAGGCCACCTTCCTGCCCAAGCTCACCTCGGGCGAGTGGACCGGGACGATGTGCCTGACCGAGCCGCACTGCGGCACCGACCTCGGGCTGATGCGCACCAAGGCCGAGGCTGTGGCCGGTGCCCCCGAGGGCACCTGGCGGCTCACGGGCCAGAAGATCTTCATCTCCGCCGGCGAGCACGACCTCGCGCCCAACATCGTGCACCTGGTGCTCGCGCGGCTGCCCGATGCGCCCCCTGGCAGCAAGGGCATCTCGCTGTTCGTCGTGCCCAAGTTCCTGGTCAACGCCGACGGCACGCTGGGCGCGCGCAACGCCATCTTCTGCAACGCGATCGAGCACAAGATGGGCATCCACGGCAACGCCACCTGCCAGATGGTGCTCGACGGCGCCCTGGGCACGCTCGTGGGCGAGCCGCACAAGGGGCTGGCGGCGATGTTCGTGATGATGAACGCGGCGCGCCTGGGCGTGGGCAACCAGTCGCTCGGGCTGATGGAGGTGGCCTACCAGAACGCGGTGGCCTACGCGCGCGAGCGGATGCAGATGCGCAGCCTGAGCGGCACCAAGGCCCCGGAGAAGCCCGCCGACCCGATCATCGTGCACCCCGACGTGCGCAAGATGCTGCTCACGGCACGCGCCTACACCGAGTCGGCGCGGGCGCTGGCGGTGTGGTGCGCGCTGCTGATCGATCGCGAGCTCTCCAGCGACGACGCCGAGGAACGCGCCGAGTGCGCCGATCTGGTGGCCGTGCTCACGCCCATCATCAAGGCCTTCTTCACCGACAACGCCTGGATCGTCACCTCGCACTGTCTGCAGGTCTACGGCGGGCACGGCTACATCCGCGAGTGGGGGATGGAGCAGTACGTGCGCGATTCGCGCATCAACATGATCTACGAGGGCACCAACACCATCCAGGCCCTGGACCTGCTGGGGCGAAAGGTGCTGGCCGACAATGGCAAGAAGCTGCGCAAGTTCGGCAAGCTGGTGGCCGACTTCATCGAGGAAGAGGGCGTGGACGAGGCGATGCAGGAGTTCGTCAACCCGCTGGCCGACCTGGGCGACAAGGTCACCAAGCTCACGACCGAACTGGGCATGAAGGCCTTCTCCAACACCGACGAGGTGGGCGCGGCGGCGGTGGACTACCTGCGCGTGTGCGGGCACCTCGTGACGGCCTACTTCTGGGCTCGCATGGCGCGCGTGGCGCTGGACAAGCGCGATTCGGGCGATGCGTTCTACCAGGCCAAGCTGCACACGGCGCACTTCTACTTCGCCAAGCTGCTGCCCGAGACGGCCGGCCTCATTCGCAGCGCGCGCAGCGGCGCGGCTTCGCTCATGGCGATGGACGAGGCGCTGTTCTGACCCTGACCCTGACCCCACTCCAACCCGACCCAACCAACCCGACCCTCAGGAGACCGAGATGAGCAAGACGTTCCCCACCCTCTCGCGCGTGCGCCGGGGCCTGGCGGCGAAGGCCGCCTTCGTGGCCGGCGTGCTGGCTGCCGCCCCGCTGGCCTTTGCGCAGGCCACCCCTGCGGGCCTGTGGAAGACCATCGACGACGAAACCAGGCAGGAGAAGTCGCACGTGCGCATCGTGGAGGCCGGCGGCGTGCTCACCGGCCGCATCGAGCGCATCACGGACCCGACCAAGCAGGAGTCCACCTGCGACAAGTGCGAGGGCGCGCGCAAGGACCAGAAGGTGCTCGGCATGGCGATACTGGAGGGCGTCAAGCGCGACGGCAGCCACTGGGATGGCGGCACGATCCTCGACCCGAACAACGGCAAGGTCTACAAGGTGCGGCTCACGCCCAAGGATGGGGGCAAGACGCTGGAGGTGCGGGGGTACATCGGGCTGCCGATGGTGGGGCGTACGCAGACCTGGGTGCGGGTGGAGTGAGGGCGTCCTTGCCGTGCAGGCACCTCGCGAGGCCTGAGGGGCGGGTGCCCCCCTCCGCTCATGTCCTCCGGACTCGGCCGGGCGGCCGAGTCCTCCCCCTTTACTTCGCTGCGGGGGGCACCCGCCCCTCAGGCCTGGCCGGCTGATCACTCGACAAGACTTGAAGCAAGAACACATGAATCCCACATTCCACGTCCGCCAGGTCGCCGTCCTCGGCGCCGGTGTGATGGGCGCGCAGATCGCCGCCCACCTGGTCAATTGCAACGTGCCGGTGATCCTGTTCGACCTGGCCGCCAAGGAAGGGCCGAAGAACGGGATCGTCACGCGCGCGATCGACAACCTCAGGAAGCTCAAGCCCGCGCCTTTGGGGGTGCCGGAACTCGCCGCGCGCATCGAGGCGGCCAACTACGACGAGCACCTCGCGCGGCTGGCCGATTGCGACCTCGTGATCGAGGCCATTGCCGAGCGCATGGACTGGAAGCTCGATCTGTATGCGCGCATCGCGGGGTCGCTCGCGCCGCACGCGATCGTGGCGAGCAACACCTCGGGCCTGTCCATCACGCAGCTCGGCGCCGCGCTGCCCGAGGCCGTGCGGCCGCGCTTTTGCGGCATCCACTTCTTCAACCCGCCGCGCTACATGGCGCTGGTGGAGCTCATCGCCACGCCGGCCACCGAACCCAAGGTGCTGGACGACCTGGAAGCCTTCGTCACCACCACGCTCGGCAAGAGCGTGGTGCGCGCGAAGGACACGCCGAACTTCATCGCCAACCGCGTGGGCATCGCCGGCATGCTGGCGACGATGAAGGAGGCGCAGGCCTTCGGCCTGAGCTACGACGTGGTGGACGACCTCACGGGCAAGAAGCTCGGGCGCGCCTCCTCGGGCACCTTCCGTACCGCGGACGTGGTGGGCCTGGACACGATGGCCCACGTCATCAAGACGCTGCAGGACACGCTGGGCGAAGGCAGCGGTGCGGGCGACCCCTTTGCGGGCAGCTACGGCACCCCGCCGGTGCTGGCGGGCCTGCTGGAAAAGGGCGCGCTGGGTCAAAAGACGGGCGCGGGCTTCTACAAGAAGGTGGGCAAGGACATCCTGCGCCTGGACCCCGCCACGGGCGAGTACGTGGCCGCCGGCGGCAAGGCCGAGCCGATCGTCGAGCGCATGCTCAAGAAGCCGCCTGCCGAGCGGCTCAAGCTGCTGCGTGAGAGCACCAACCCGCAGGCGCAGTTCCTGTGGGCGATCCTGCGTAACGGCTTTCATTACGCGGCCGTGCACCTGGAGTTGATCGCCGACAGCGCGCGCGACGTGGACTTTGCGATGCGCTGGGGCTTCGGGTTGAAGCAGGGGCCCTTCGAACTGTGGCAGCAGGCCGGCTGGAAGCAGGTCGCCGAGTGGGTGCAGGCCGACATCGACGCGGGCAAGGCGCTGTGCGCGGCACCGCTGCCGAAGTGGGTATTCGAAGGGCCGGTGGCCGAGCGCGGGGGGGTGCACATGCCCGAAGGCTCGTGGAGCCCGGCGCGCCAGGCCTGGGTGGCGCTGTCGCAGCTGCCGGTCTATGGCCGCCAGGCCTTCCGTGAGAACGTGGCGGGCGCCGGCGCGGTCGATGCCCTTTCGAGCGGCACCGAGCTCTTCCGCAACGACGAGATCCGCGTCTGGACGCTCGACGGCGAGGTGGTGATCGCGAGCATCACGGCCAAGCTGCACCTCATCAGCCCGACCGTGGGCGAGGGCCTGATGAAGGCGCTCGAGATCGCCGAAGGCGGCCATGCCGGCCTCGTGATCTGGTCGCCCGACGACGTGTTCTCGGCCGGTGCCAACCTCGAGGCGCTGATGCCGGTGTTCATGAAGTCCGGCGCCAAGGGCATCGCGCCCGAGCTCAAGCGCTTCCAGGATTTCGTGCTGCGCATGCGCTACGCGCAGGTGCCGGTGGTCAGTGCCATCCGCGGCCTGGCCCTGGGTGGCGGCTGCGAGCTGGCGATCTACTGCGCACGGCGCGTGGCGGCGATGGAGTCGTACATGGGCTTCGTGGAGGTGGGCGTGGGGCTCGTGCCGGGTGCAGGGGGTCTGGCCTACGTGGCGCGCCGGGCTTCGGAGATGGCCGCTGCCGGCCAGGCGAACGCCGACGTGCTCAAGTTCCTCACCGAGGGCTTTACCAGCGCCGCGATGGCCAAGGTGGGCACGAGCGCGCTCGAGTCGCGCGCGCTGGGCTACCTGGTCGAGGGCGACGTGATCGTGCCGCACAAGGACGAGCTGCTGCACGTGGCCTGTGCGCAGGTGCGCGCGATGAACGAGAGCGGGTGGCGGCCGCCGGCTCGGGCGCAGATCCGCGTGGCCGGGCGCAGCGGCATTGCCACCATCCAGGCGCAGCTGGCCAACATGCGCGACGGTGGCTTCATCAGCGCGCACGATTTCCACCTGGCATCCCTCATCGCCGACGTGGTGTGCGGCAGCGCGGTGGAGGCAGGCTCGATCGTCAACGAGGAGTACCTGATGGCGCTGGAGCGCAAGCACTTCTGCAACCTGCTCACGCACCCCAAGACGCAGGAACGCATCATGGGCATGCTGCAGACCGGCAAGCCCGTCAGGAACTGAGCGGCGAGGACGACACCATCATGAGCAAGCAGATCCAGGACGCCTACATCGTCGCCGCCAGCCGCACGCCCATCGGCAAGGCGCCGCGCGGCGTGTTCCGCAACACCCGCCCCGACGACCTGCTGGTCGCGGCGGTCCGCAGCGCGCTGGCCCAGGTGCCGACGCTGGACCCCAAGGCCATCGAGGACGCGGTCGTCGGCTGCAGCTTCCCCGAGGCCGAGCAGGGCATCAACATGGCCCGCGTGGCCATGGTGCTGGCCGGGCTGCCGCACAGCGTGGGCGGCGTCACCGTCAACCGCTTCTGCGCCAGCGGCCTGACGGCGCTGCAGATGGCGGCCGACCGCATCCGCGTCGGCGAGGCCGAGGTCATGATCGCCGGCGGCGCCGAGAGCATGAGCATGGTGCCGATGGGCGGCAACAAGCCCAGCTTCAACCCCGAGGTGTTCACGCGCGACGAGAACATCGGCATCGCCTACGGCATGGGCCTGACCGCCGAGAAGGTGGCGGCGCAGTGGAAGGTCAGCCGCGAGGACCAGGACGCCTTCGCGCTGGCCTCGCACCAGAAGGCGCTGGCGGCGCAGGCCGCGGGCGAGTTCGCGGGCGAGATCGTGCCGGTGGAGGTGGTCTCGCGCCTGCCGAACCTGGCCACCGGCGAGGTGAGCGTGAGCACGCGCACCGTGAGCCTGGACGAGGGCGCGCGCCCCGACACCAGCCTCGAGGGCCTGGCCCGGCTGAAGCCGGTGTTCGCGGCCAAGGGCAGCGTCACGGCCGGCAACAGCTCGCAGACCAGCGACGGCGCCGGCGCGCTGATCCTGGCCTCCGAGAAGGCCTGCCGGCAGTTCGACCTCAAGCCGCTGGCGCGCTTCGTGGGCTTCGCGGCGCGCGGCGTGGCGCCCGACATCATGGGCATCGGCCCGATCGAGGCCATCCCGGCGGTGCTGAAGAGCGCGGGGCTGACGCTCGACGACATGGGCTGGATC
>JBJTVI010000514.1:0-6785 GCA_046081145.1 Rubrivivax sp. | reverse complement strand
GTCTTCATCGACAGCGCGTGGATCTGCTCGCGCATTCTATCGCCGAGCGCCGCATACACCCGCTGGTGGCGCCGCACGCGCGAGAGGCCCTCGAACTCGGCCGAGACGATGGTGGCGTAGAAATGGCGGCCGTCGCCTTCGACCGCGAGCTGCTCGCACGCAAGGCCGGCAGCTATGAAGGACTCGACTTCGGTGGGGGTGGGTTCGCGCATGCAGGCCAGCATTATCGGACGCTCAGGGGTGCAGGCCGCCGGAGGGCAGCTGCCGCCGCCGGCGCGCCTGCCTCAGGAGCGGATCTTGTAGCCTGTGCGCAGCAGTTGCAGCGCCAGGGCCGAAACGCCGGCGAAGCTGGCCCCCACCACGGCCACGCTGATCCAGGGCGAGACATCGCTCACCCCGAAAAAGCCGCGCCGAAAGCCGTCGATCATGTAGAAGAAGGGATTGAGGTGGCTCACGGCCTGCCAGGCGGCCGGCAGGGAGTGCACCGAGTAGAAGACCCCCGACAGGAAGGTCATGGGCATGATGACGAAGTTCTGGAAGGCCGCCATCTGGTCGAACTTGTCGGCCCACAGGCCCGCCACCAGCCCAAGCGCGGCCAGGATGCCTGCACCCAGCAACGCGAAGGCCAGGATCCAGCCCGGCTCGGCCAGCTGCAGCGGTACCGCCCAGGCGGTGGCCAGCAGCACACCCAGCCCCACCACCAGGCCGCGCACCATCGAGGCTCCCACGTAGGCCACGAACCAGGCCCAGGGCGAAAGCGGCGTGACCAGCAGGAACACGAGGTTGCCGGTGATCTTGCTCTGCACGAGCGATGAACTGGTGTTGGCAAATGCGTTCTGCAGCACCCCCATCATCACGAGCCCGGGAATGAGGAAGCTCGTGTAGCCCACACCCGGGAAGACCTGCACGTGGTCCTCCAGCACGTGGCCGAAGATCAGCAGGTACAGCAGCGAGGTGAGCACGGGTGCGGCCACCGTCTGGAAGGCCACCTTCCAGAAGCGCAGCACCTCCTTGCGAAACAGCGGCGCCGCCCCGCCGAAGAGCTCGTGCAGGGCCTTCACGCGTGCGCCCTCGCCCCGCTCATGATCTCGACGAAGACGTCCTCGAGATCGGCGCGGCCGATCTCGAGATCCTCCACGCGCACACCGGCCTGGCGCAGCTGGCCCAGCAGCGACTCCACCTCGGCCGCGTCATGGGCCTGGAGCTGGGCGATGCGGCCCGTCACGCGCGCCCGCTCGGCCAGGCCGGCAGGCAGCACGTCGTCGGTCTTGAAGCGCAGCATCGTGCTGGCGGTACCCGCCAGCAGCGCGCTTGTGCGGTCCAGCGCCACCACGCGCCCCTGCTTGAGCATGGCAATGCGCCCGCACAACGCCTCGGCCTCCTCCAGGTAATGCGTGGTCAGCAGCACGGTATGACCGGCGCGGTTCAGGCGCGAGATGAACTTCCACAGGGTCTGGCGCAGCTCCACGTCCACGCCAGCAGTCGGCTCGTCGAGCACGATGACGCTGGGGCGATGCACGAGGGCCTGGGCCACCAGCACGCGCCGCTTCATGCCCCCGGAGAGCTGGCGCATGTTGGCCTGTGCCTTGTCGGCCAGGCCGAGCTCGGAGAGCAGCTCGTCGATCCAGTCGTCGTTGCGCCGTACGCCGAAGTAGCCGCTCTGGATGCGCAGCGTCTCGCGCACGTTGAAGAAGGGGTCGAAGACGAGTTCCTGCGGGACGATCCCGAGCGCGCGGCGCGCAGCCGGGTAGTCGTCGACCACGTCGTGGCCCATCACGCGCACGCGCCCTTCGGTGGCCCGGGCCAGGCCGGCCAGGATGCTGATGAGCGTCGTCTTGCCGGCGCCATTGGGGCCGAGCAGGCCGAAGAACTCGCCGGGCTCGATGTCGAATGTGGCGCCATCGAGCGCCCGCAGGCTACCACGCGCGCCCTGGAACGTCTTGCCGACCTGCTGGAACTCCACTGCACGCATTGACCGGGATTGTAGGCAGTCGGCAGCGGCCGGGCCGGTGCCAAAATCCGCGGCGATGGGGCCCAAGAAGCAACCGCGCCGCACCGCCGAGAGGATCCTCGAGGCCACGCTCGCCCTGTACAACCGCTTCGGCGAGCCCAACGTCAGCACCACGCTGATCGCCACCGAGCTGGGCATCAGCCCGGGCAATCTCTACTACCACTACCCGGCCAAGGACGAGCTGCTCAATGCGCTCTTCGACCGCTACGCCCAGGCCCTGGACGAACTGCTCGAGGCCGCCGGCGCGGCGCGCCACATCGAGGATGCCTGGCTCCTGTTGCAGATGCTCTTCGAGCTGATCTGGGCCTACCGCTTTCTCTACCGCGACCTCAACGACCTGCTCTCGCGCAACCGGCGCCTGGAGACCCGCGTGCAGCGCGCGCTCGCACGCAAGATCGCAGCCGTGCGCAGCCTGCTGCAGGCCCTGGCACGCGAGGGCGCACTGCACATCGAGGACGATCAGCTTGCACCGGTCTCGACCTCGATGGTCGTGGTGCTGAGCTACTGGCTGAGCTTCGAGTACGTGCGCGACCCGCGCCATGCGCTGGAGCCCGCACATGCGGGCGAGGCGCTGGCACGCGGCGCCTGGCACACCCTGAACCTGCTCGTGCCCTGGCTCGAGCCCGGCTCGCGCGCGCACCTGCAGGCGCTCGCACAGGCTTACGCAGCCTCCCCCTCTCACACCTCCTGAGGAGATGACGATGGCCAAGTGGACACCCTTTCCCTACGACGGCACACCCTATCGCCACGAGGCAGCCGCCCTGAAGAAGCAGTGGGCGCGGCTGCACGCCGGCGACGCCGAACCGCTGCCCAAGGACGACAGGGTGCTCGCGGCGTGGGCGCTCTTCCACGCCGGGGACTTCCAGAAGGCCTGCGAGGCCGGGCTCAAGGCGGGCGGGGCGGGCCTGACGGTGGCCAACAAGGCCCAGTGCATCTACGCCAACTACCTCGAGAAGAACGAGAAGGCCAAGCTCGCGCTCTTCCTGGAGGCAGCCGAGCGGGCAGCGGCTCAGCAGCAGGCCGAGCCGAAGAACGCCAGCGCCTGGTACTGGCAGGCCTACGCGCTCGGGCGCTACGGGCAGGGCATCAGCGTGGCCAAGGCCCTCGCCCAAGGCCTGGGCGTGAAGGTGAAGACGGCCCTGGAGACAACGATCCAACTCGCCCCGAAGCACGCCGATGCGCACATCGCGCTGGGGTCCTTCCACGCCGAGGTGATCGACAAGGTGGGCAAGCTGCTCGGGCGCACGCAGGGCGCGGATGCCGCCACGGGGCTGAAGATGTACGAGCGCGCGCTGGCCTTGAACCCCACGAGCGCGATCGCCCGGGTGGAGTACGCCAACGGCCTGGTGATGCTCGAGGGCGACAAGCGCATGAAGCAGGCCGAGCAGCTCTATGCCGAGGCGGCCGCCTGCACGCCGCTGGACGCGATGGAGCGGCTGGACGTCGAGATGGCGCGCGCCGAACTCGAGGATTAGGGCCCGCCCTCCTGCCCCGCCCAGGGTAGCATCATCGTGGCCAGCAGCAGGGCCTCGAACTGCGGCTCGAACTGCGCGATGAGCGCGTGCGGGTCCGGGCAGCGCGCCGTGTCGGCCACGATGCCGAACTGCACCCCGCCGGCATATGAGAGGATCGACACCCCCAGGCCGATGTTGCCCGATGCCGGCACCCAGAACATCGTCTGGCGCAGCGTCGAGCCGCAGAACTGCAGCGGCCGGGCCGGGCCCGGTACGTTGGTCATCACTGCCGTGGCCTTGCGCGAGAACATCTCGAGCAGCGCGTCCTGTGCTCCCTTGACGAGCACGCCGGCCAGTCCAGCACGCCGAAGGCCAGCAGCGGCTGGTAGCTGCCCTTGAGCGCGCTCATGCGCCGGCGCACCTCGTAGACCCTTTCGATCGGGTTGGCGAGGCCCACCGGCAGCACGAGCGGCGCCAGGCCGAAGCGGTTGCCCAGCTCGTGCACCTCATCCAGCGGGCGCAGGTTCACCGGCACCATGGCGCGGATCTCCTGCCCGGCTGGGTCGTCGCCGCGCGCGCGCAGATACTCGCCCACGGCCCCGGCCACGCAGGCCAGCAGCACGTCGTTGACGGAACAGTTCAGGCCCTTGCCGATGGTCTTCACGTCGGCCAGCGGCATCGGTTCGCTCCAGGCCACCACCTTGCGGCCCGACAGCGCACCCTTGAGCCGCGTGGGCGAGTCGTCGGGCATGAGCAGGATCGAGGCCGCGTCGCTCACCAGCTGCGCGCCCGCGCGGGCGAGGTCGGCCGTGCCGCTCAGCGGCCCGCCCGGCTTGGCCATCAGATCCAGCGAGCGCGAGGCGCCGCTGCCGGCCAGGCCGATGGCCTTGACCGTGAGGTCCCCAAGCGGGCCGATGAGCAGGTCCGAGAACCAGTCGGTCGGGGGTTCGGTCGGTGGTTCGGTCGGTGGGTCGGCCGAGGCATCGGCCGCGGGGGTACCCTCCTGCGGAGCCGCCTGGTCCCGGCGGCGCGGCCGCTCGGGTGGCGCGGTGCCCCCATCGGTGATGCCCATCATCACCGAGATCAGCGAGATGCCGTCGGCGATGCAGTGGTGAAGCCGCGCCACGAGCGCGCTGCCCCCGTCGTAATGCTCCACCAGGTGGAACTGCCACAGCGGGTGGCGCGGGTCCAGCGGGGTGGAGGCGAGTTCGCCGCACAGCGCCTTGAGCGCGTCGCGCTCGCCCTGCCCGCGCCGGCGCACCAGGCGTGCCGGCACCACGTGGCGGGCGATATCGAAGTGCTCGTCGTCCACCCACTGCGCGCCCAGCGCATCGAGCTGCACGCGCTGGCGAAAGCGATCGAAGCGCAGCAGCCGCTCGCCGATGCATGCCCGCATGGCCTCCAGCGTGACGGCCGGCCGCAGCAGCCACACGCCCACGATCATCATCAGGTTCACGTCGCTGTCCATGCGCAGCCAGGCCGTGTCGACGCGGGACATGCGGGTGGCGGTCATCGGGTCAGGATCCTGTGCGATGGGGGGGGGCGACGCGCCGGCGACGATGATGGGTAACATGGAGGGCGTCAACCCCGGGTTTCACGCACCCGGCACCGCGCTCACTCACCTGGAGGGAACCGACATGGCCGATCTTCAAGCCGCCTTCGAACAGGCCGTGGCCGACAGCAAGAAGCTCAGCGAGCGGCCCGACAACATGACGCTGCTCAAGCTCTATGCGCTGTACAAGCAGGCCACCGAAGGCGATGTGCAGGGCAAGCGCCCGGGCTTCACCGACATGGTGGGCCGAGCCAAGTACGACGCCTGGGCCGAGGCCAAGGGACAGTCGGCCGACGAGGCGCGCCAGGCCTACATCGATCTGATCGAGTCGCTGAAGTAGCGCGCTCAGGCCTGCCGGCCCTTCTTGCCCTTGGCCGGGCCCGGAGCCGGCGCCGCCGCGAGCAGCTCATCCAGGTTCTTCTGGATCTCGGTCTGGATGGTGTGGCTGAAGGCGCCCAGCAGGAAGCCCAGGCGCGCCTGGAGCGTGAAGTGGTCGGGCGCCACCACGAGCCTGCCGCTCACGCCCGTGCGGGTGAACTCCACCGTGTCGCTGGTCTCCCCCTCGATCACGGTGCAGGACATGTCGAACTTGCGTTCGGCCTCCTCGGCCCACTTCCAGGCCACCTCGCGCGCGCGCTCCAGGCCCAGTTGGTGGGAGCGGTGGATTTTCAGGTCGGGCACGGCTGTCCTCCTTCGGTGGGATAAGTCGGGCGGGGCGCCGCGCCCGCCGCAGGGCGCATGACCGGCTCGGCCAGGAGTCTGGCGCGGCGCTCGGCCCGCGGCAAGGCGGCCAGCTGCTTGACGGCGGCGTGAAAGCGCGCGAAGTCGCGCCCCTGTTCCTCGAAGAGGCGCTCGAAGGCCGGCACGAGGTCGTCGTAGGCGCCCTGCACGGCGAGCGCGGCGTTGTTCACGCGCGCGAACCAGCCGTCGTATCCGGCAAAGCCCTGCCAGGCGCCGGCTTTCAGTCGCGCATGCTCGGCGCGCAGCCGGGCGAGTACGGCGGCCTTGCCTTCACGCTTGCGCGCGGCGTCGGTCTCGCTGCGGTACAGCGCGTCGAGTTCCTGGCGTGCCACGCGGGTGAGCACGCGAAAGTCGCGCCGGCGCGCATCGGCCGTCTCCCAGGCGAGCCGGGCCGCCTCGTGGCCCGGCTGTGCGAGCCAGCGCTGCAGCCCCAGCCGCTCCACCGCGGTGGCATAGGACTCGTTGAACGTCGTGTCGTCGTCGACGTAGACGACCTGGTGCGCCAGCTCGTGGAAGAGCAGTCCGGCGAGCTCGCCTTCGGCGCCATTGACGAAGGTGTTCAAGAGCGGATCGCCGCCGATCCAGTTCGTCCAGCCCAGGGTCGAGTAGGCCGGCACGCCATAGACACTCGTCTCCAAGCCCTGCGCGCGCAACTCCCGCGCCAGCGCCTCGGCAGGCTCGCGCGCGAAGTAGCCGCGGTAGCCGGCGCAACCCATCACCGGGTAGCACCAGGTCTTGAGCGTGAGCGAGAGCTCGGGTGCGGCCACCACGTTCCACACCACGGCCGGGCGGCCGAGCTCGGCATAGCGCCGGTAGCTCGCGTTGTCGGGCAGCTTGAGCTCGCGCACCGCGAAGTCGCGCATGCGCTGGCTCAGCGTCAGGCGCTCGCGCAACGCCTCGGGCGTGGCAGGGTCGGCGAGCCACTGCGACACCGGCCGGGCGCGCTGCATCAGGTCGAGGTGGCCGCCCACCGACTGGGCGTAGTAGCCCAGGCTGCAGCCGCTGAGCAGCAGCGGGGCCGCCAGCA
>JBJTVI010000513.1:0-3105 GCA_046081145.1 Rubrivivax sp. | reverse complement strand
CACCACAGGTATCCCTGGTAACTGGTGAGCCCCGAAGGCGTGGTCATGCGCCGGACCCATTCCGCCGCCAGCAACTGCCGCCCGTCCCACTGGCCTTCGCGCAGCATGAGATAGCCGAAGCGGGCGTGATCGCGGGTGCTGGCCCAGAAACCGCCGCCCCAGTGGCTGCCGCCGCTCACCGACTGGATGCGCCGCCCGCCCACCTCCACAAAGGAGTTGAGATAGCCGTGCCACACCCACTCGCTGCTGGCGCCGATGGGGTCCATGATGCGCGCCTTCAGCACCTCGGGCAGCGGCCGCTCGTACAACCGCAGCAGCGACAACGCCAGCCGGTTAACCCGCACGTCGTTGTATTCCCAGAAGGTACCCGGCTGCTGCAGGGCGCGGCCATAGCCGCGACGCCGGTCGGCCACGTCGGGCTTGTCCCATAGCGTGCCCTGCCACTCGCTGGTGTGTTGCAGGTGCATGGTCCAGGTGATGGGCGCGTTCTGGGGCGAGTCGTAATCGCCGTCGCGCACACGCGCACCCACAGGCTGGTCGGGATCTCCCAGAAGTCCGTCCTCCCAGGCGAGCCCCGTCACCACGGCCAGGTAGCTCTTGGCCACCGAGAAGCTCAGATCCACACGCCCCGTATCGCCCCACTCCGCCACGATGCGGCCGCCCTTGAGCACCATGCCGTTCTGTCCGCCGCGGGGCTTCACCAAACCGAGGATTTCCGGATAGGGCTCGTTGGCCGTGTCCTTTTCAATCTGGGCGCGTACGTCGCGCGGCCACGGCACCTCGTTCGCCTGGGCGTAGGCCACCGCCTCGGCAAGCCGTTGGGGGTCCATGCCGGCCGCGGCAGGCGTCACCGTCGACCAGGCATCTCCCGGCGGCGGGAAGTAGGGCTGTGCGTCCCCTGCCAGCGCCGGTTGAACCGTGGGCAGGAGGCTGCTGGACAGCAGGAGCGCAAACACGGCGGTAAAGGCTGATCGTTTCACGGCGGATCCTCGGGAGCGCACGCAGGTTCACGGAGCATACCGGACCCGACTCCCACGGCCTCGCGCGGGCATGGCCTGCGCCATGTTCCAGGGCCTGGGTCACGGCCGGGCATCGGGCGCGCTTGAGCGCAGGGCCTGGATACGCCCGCGAAACCACGCCCCCAGCGCCAGCAGCCCTGCCCCCGCCGCCACGAACGGCCCCGGGTACCCGAAGCGTTCCACCAGCGCGCCGAAGGCGCTCACCCCCACCGCCTGCCCGAGGAACAGGCACAGCGCAAAAAACGACACCCCCGCCCCGCGCGCCTCCGGGGCCATCTCGGTGGCACGGGTCTGGAGGGTGTTATGGAGCATGTAGAAGCCCAGCCCCATCACCACCACGGCAGCGGCCGCCACTGCCAGCATCGGTGCGAAGGCAAGCGCCAGGAAACACCCCAGCAGCGTTACCCCGCCCGCAGCCACCAGGCCCGTCTCGCCCAGGCGCCCCACCAGTCGGCGCACCAGCAGGCTGTAGGTGACACCGCCCAAGCCGAAGCCGGCCACCAGCAGGCCGGTGGCCGAGTCGCTGAGCGAAAAGCGCTGGTGCACGTAGGCGCCGGCAAACCCGAAGGCCCCGAAGAACAGGAATCCCTCCACGCCCACCGCGAACAGCACGGGGCGCGCCCTGGCCGAGTCGAGAATGGCCAGGTACTGCCGCCACGGCGAGACCCGCATGCCCGAGGACCTGGGGCGTTCATGGCGCGCGTGGACCGCGAGCGCGAAACCCACCAGCAGGAACGCTGCACCCAGCGCCACGAAGGTGGCGTGCCATCCCACCAGGTCGCTCAGCGCCCCGCCCAACAGCGGCCCGAAACTCTGGCCCAGCAGGGTGCCCGCCACGAAGCGCCCCAGCACGGCCTGGCGGTGGGCGTAATCCACGTGATCGCCAATCCAGGCCAGCGACAGCGGAATGATGGCGCCCGAGCACATGCCCGTGGCGAAACGCAGGGTGGCCAGGGCACCGAGCGACGATGCCGTCGCGCAGGCCATGGCGGCAACGGCGGCCAGCAGCATGGCGCCGCTGGCGAGGCGCAGCTTGCCCAGGCGGTCGCCCAGCGGGCCGTGCACGATCTGGAAGCTGCCGTAAGCGAGGCTGAAGGCTGCCAGCACCACGGAAGCCTCCCGCACACCGGCGCCGAAATCACGCGCCAGCGTGGGCAGCAGCGGCTCCGCCACCCGCATGGAGGCCCCCGACACGAAGCCCGCGCAGGCCAGCAGCAGCAGGGCGCGGCGTGGCACCGTGGCGCCGCCGCTCACGGTGGGCGCGTCACGGCGCAGACCGGACAGAACGCAGGGAAGGCACTCAAGGCGGGCGAGTGTACGCGCGCGCCATGGCAGGGCTGCGGCGCAATCACCCCTGGCCCGCCTCGCCCGAGCGCCGTCCGGGACGGAACACCGTCGTGTCTTCGTAGAAGCGCGGGTCCTCGTTACCGGGCCACCAGCCAGGAAGGCCGAGCACGGGAAGCGGCGCCAGGTCTCGAGGCTTGGCGAGCGACGCCACCAGCGGCGCGGCGAGAGCGTCGACCCACTGGCATTGCCCGGCGAGTGACCGGCCTGCGAACCCCGGGGCCACGGTCACGAACAGCGCCTTGCCGGTGACGCCCTTGAAGGGGGCCAGCAGCTTGTGGCAGAGGGCGTGACCGAAGGCAAACACGTGCAGGCCTTCCCGCACCGCATGGCGCCGGTCCACGAACAGTTCCTGCCAGCGAAAGCCCCGCACCAGGGCCTCGAGGCGCAAGTCCTCGCAGGCCACCACCAGGCCATCCTCGTCAAAGGACGCCAGGGCGTCGCGGCGCGGCCCCCTGCGGACGTGGGCCTCCTGCTCGAGCGCCCTCACATGGGCCGCATTGACCGCGGCCTTGGTGCGAGGGAAGGCGCGCCACGAAAGCAGGTTGAACAGATCGTGCCAGCTCGCCTGCCGCACGGGGATCTCTCCCGTGGCACAAAGTCGGCGTTCCCACTGCGCCCCGCCGAGGGAAATGCCAGGCACGGCCCGCACAGGCACGCCACCGGCCGTGACCGGACGGCCACCTTCTCCCTCCAGCAGCGCGTCGAGGGCCAAAGCATCGGGCCACGATGGCGGCAATCC
>JBJTVI010000512.1:0-4680 GCA_046081145.1 Rubrivivax sp. | reverse complement strand
GCCCAAGGGCAAGAGCCCCATGTGCGGCAACAGCATCTGCCAGGACCGTCGCTTTCTCGTGCGCTCGATGCCGCGCCTGGAGGCCTTCTTCCACTATCGCAACCTGGATGTCAGCACCCTCAAGGAGCTGGCGCGGCGCTGGCGGCCCGACGTCGCCGACGGTTTCAAGAAGGCACAGAAGCACACTGCGCTGGCCGACGTGGGCGAGTCCATCGACGAACTGTTGCACTACCGCGAGCACTTCCTGCGCGTCTGAGCAGGCGCGCCCCGGCCTTCATGCCAGACCGCGCTGGGCACCCCGGTGCTCCCGCTGGAGCGCACCGGGGCGGTTCACGCCCGGCCCCTCGGGGGCGCCCCGGCGGCTCAGACCGCCAGCAGCTCGACCTCGAACCGCAGCGTGGCGTTGGGCGGGATCACGCCGCCCGCGCCGCGTGCGCCGTAACCCAGCTGCGGCGGAATGAGCAGCACGCGGGTGCCCCCCACCTGCATGCCCTGCACCCCCTCGTCCCAGCCGCCGATCACCTCGCCGCCGCCCAGGCGGAAGGAGAAGGGTTCGCCGCGGCTCTTGCTGGAGTCGAACATGCGCCCCTGCTGGCCGTCGTTCCAGAGCCAGCCGCTGTAGTGCACGCTGACGCGCCGGCCGGCAGTGGCCTTGGCACCCGTGCCGGCCACCGTGTCCTCGTACTGCAGGCCGCTGGGGGTGGTGATCATCGGAGGCTCCTGTGTGAGAGTGACAAAGACCGCGATCATGCCGCAGGGGCGCACCCCCAGGACCGCGCCCACGCCTGCACGCAGCGCTCCAGGAAGCGCGCGCGCGCAAGGCCGGGGGCGGCCTCCACACCCAGGCCCAGCACGCGGGCCGCCTCTTCGAGCGCGCGCACCGGCTCACTCGTGTCCACCGCGCGCGCGCCGTTCTGCTTGGAGAGCTTCAAGCCGTCGGTGCCTCGCACCAGGGGTGCGTGCAGGTAGACCGGGGTCGGCAGGCCGAGTGCGCGTTGCAGCAGGATCTGGCGCGGCGTGTTGTCGGCCAGGTCCTGGCCCCGCACGACGTGCGTCACGCCCTGCTCGGCATCGTCCACGACCACCGCGAGCTGGTAGGCGTGCGGGCCATCGGCCCGCCGCAGGATGAAGTCGCCCACCTCGCGCGTCACGTCCTGCTGCTGCGCGCCCAGCCGGCGGTCGTGCCAGGCGATCACCCGCGAGCCCCCGTCGGGCGCGCCTGTCAGCAGCCGCACGGCGCGTGCGGTGCGCCCGGCCAGGCCCAGGCGGCAGGTACCCGGGTAGACGCGCTCGGTCTGGCGCGCGTGCACGGCCCCGGCGGCCGCCAGAGCCTCGTCCACGTCTCGGCGCGAGCAGCCGCAGGGGTAGGCCCACCCCCGGCGGGTGAGCCGATCCACCGCTGCATCGTAGGCGGCCGAGCGTGCCGCCTGCCGCCAGGGCGCCTCGTCGGGCACGAGTCCGAGCGTGTCGAGCTGCCGCAGGATCTCCTCTTCGGCCGCGGGCGTGCAGCGGTGCACGTCCACATCCTCGATGCGCACGAGCCAGCGCCCGCCGTGGGCGCGCGCATCGAGCCAGCTCGCCAGTGCCGCCACCACCGAGCCCGCATGCAGCGGCCCGGTGGGAGAAGGAGCGAAACGGCCGGTGTAGACGGGCACGGGCATCAGCTGGCTGGCGTCTCGCGGCGCTTGGGCAGCGCGCGCCGCGTGGCCGGGCTCGCGAGCTGCCCGATCCCCCACCGGCGTGCCCGGCCCGGGCCGATGGCGGCGTGCTCGATGCTCGCCCAGGCCATCAGGCGAGCTTCACAGCCTCTCGTCGCGCAGCCGCGCGATGAAGCGTTCGCAGGCGGCCAGTTGAGCCAGGCTCACGTACTCGTCGGCCTGGTGCGCCTGGTTGATCGAGCCCGGGCCGCAGATGACCGTGGCGATGCCGGCGCGCTGGAACAGGCCCGCCTCGGTGCCGAAGGCCACCAGCGTGGTGTCGTCGGTGGCGGCCAGGCGCGCGGCGAGCGCCACGGCCGGATCCCCGGGGGGCGCACGGAAGTCCGGCATCTCGGCGGTGCACTCGAAGGCGAAGCCGCTCGTCGGATCCACCGCGCGCATCAACGGCTCGAGCTCGGCGGCGCGCGCCACCACCTGCTGCTGCATCGCCTGGGCGTCGGCGCCCGGCAGGTTGCGGAACTCGTAGTGGATGCGGGCCTCCTCCGGCACCACGTTGTCGGCGATGCCCGCGTGCATCTGGCACACCGCGGCAGTGGAGTAGGGAACGTCGAAGCCCGGCTGTTGCGGGCCGCTGTCGCGCAGGCGGTCGGCCAGGTCGGAGATCGACGCCACCAGCCGTGCGCCGGCCTCCAGCGCGTTGACCGCCATCGGCGTGAGCGAGGAGTGCGCCGCCTTGCCGCGCACGCAGCAGCGCCAGCGGTAGACGCCCTTGTGCGCCACCGCCGGCACCATGTTCGTGGGCTCGCCCACGATGCACAGCCGCGGCTCCAGGCCCGCCTCCTTCAGGTCGGCGATCAGCGCACGGGCTCCGAAGCCGCCCACCTCCTCGTCGTAGCTCAGCGCGTAGTGCACGGCAAAGGGCAGATCGGCGGCGAGGAAGTCGCGCGCCTGCGCCACGGCCAGGCCGATGAAGCCCTTCATGTCGGCGCTGCCTCGGCCGTACAGGCGCGCCTCGCGCAGCTCGGCCGACAGCGGGTCCATGCTCCAGGCCTGGCCGTCCCAGGGGACGGTGTCGGTGTGGCCCGACAGGATCACGCCGCCAGGCTTGCCCGCGCCGATGGTGGCAAAGAGGTTGGCCTTGCGCCGCTCGTCGTCATAGGTCAGGCGCAGCGGGATGCCCAGCGTGTGCAGGTGGTCGGCAATGCACTCGATCAGCGGCAGGTTCGAGTCGGCACTGACGGTGCGAAACCGCACCAGGCGCTGCGCCCATTGCAGGGCGTGGTCGGAAAGGGTGGTGGGCAAGGTGGCGTTCATGCGCCCTAGGATAGCGGGATGGACACAAACCTGCCGGTGACACCCCCAGACATCCGCGCCGCGGCTGCGCGCATCGCGCGCGACGTGCGGCGCACCCCGCTGCTGCGGCTGCCCGGGCAGGCGCTGGGGCTGGAGGTGGCCGAGGTCTGGCTCAAGCTCGAGCAGCTGCAGCTCGGCGGCAGCTTCAAGGCGCGCGGCATGTTCAATCGCCTGCTCGCGCAGGATGCGATACCCGAGGCCGGGGTCGTCGTCGCCTCGGGCGGCAATGCCGCCATCGCGGTGGCCTGCGCGGCACGCGCGCACGGCGTGCGCTGCGAGGTCTTCGTACCCGAGGTGTCGAGCCCGGCCAAGCGCGCGGTGCTGGCTGCGCTGGGTGCGCGAGTGCAGGTTCACGGGGCTGCCTACCCCGAGGCGCTGGCCGCCTGCCTGGCGCGTCAGGCCCACAGCGGCGCCTTGCTGATGCACGCCTACGACCAGCCCGAGGTGGTGGCCGGGGCCGGAACGATAGGGCTGGAGATCGAGCAGGAGGCGGGCACGCCCGAGCGGCTGCTCGTGAGCGTGGGAGGCGGCGGGCTGATCGCCGGGCTGGCCGCCTGGTTCGAGAGCCGATGCGCCGTCCATGCCCTCGAGCCCGCGCTGGCCCCCACGCTGCACGCGGCCCGAGCGGCCGGTGCGCCCGTGGACGTGCCGGTGGGCGGGATCGCGGCAGATTCCCTGGGCGCCCGTCGCATCGGGTCGATCTGCTGGGAGGTGAGCCGGCACCATGTGGCCGATGCCCACCTGCTCGACGATGCGGCGATCCGGCGCGCGCAGCAGCGCCTGTGGCGCGACTGGCGCATGGCCGTGGAGCCCGCAGCCGCGCTCGGCCTGGCCGCACTCTGGGAGGGCGTGGTGCGGCCCTTGCCGCACGAGCGTGTGGCGGTGGTGCTGTGCGGCGCGAACGTCGACCCTGCGAGCGTCGCTGGCGGGTGAGCCCCGGCCCGAGCCCCCACCCGGATACAGGCCTCAGGGCACCACGCGGCCGATCTCGATACGAAGGCCCTTGGCTCCGACAGGGACCGCTGCGCTGGCGCCTTCGAGGTCTCCCGGCTGGGGCGCCGCCTGGCCCGAGCGGCTCACCCGGGCACTGACCACCACCTGCGTGGCCGAGGACAACCCGGCCCCCGGAGCCATCGCCTGTGAATCGTCCAGGGTGAAGCTCAGCGGCAGGTCCTTCACCTGGGCGCGCAGGATCGCCAGGGGCATGCGAGGCCCCTGGGCCGCTCGGGCGACGACGAAGACCGTGTCCTGCGCGCGCGCCTGCGCCTGCAGGCTGGGCGCGAGCACCACCGTGCCGGAGACCGAGGCCGCAACCGTGGCGGCCGGCTGGGTTGCCCGGGCCCCCGCGCCCGCACCCGCGCCCGAGGCAGCCGACGGGGCGCCCGCTGTCGGCCCGCCAGCGGCCAGCTGTCGCGCCTCCTGCACCCCGGCACGGGCTTGCGTGGCCAGAGGGCTGCCGGGTGGCTCGAGCGAGGCGAGCTGCTCCCACAGCCTGGCTGCGGTGGCGTAGTCGCGCGCTTCGAAGGCGGCTGAGCCCGCCAGCGCGAGGGCCTTGCGGTGCTCGGGATCGAGCGCCAGCGCGGCCTGGATCAGGCGCTGTGGCTCGCCGGCCAGGACACGGCCCTGGTTGAGGGCCACCGCATCGGCCAGGTCGGCCAGCACGGAGGGG
>JBJTVI010000511.1:0-4033 GCA_046081145.1 Rubrivivax sp. | reverse complement strand
GTCAGCAACGCCACGCTGCACAACCTCTTCGAGCTGCGGCGCAAGGGCGTGAGGGTGGGCGATCCCGTGATCGTGCGGCGCGCCGGCGACGTGATCCCCGCAGTGGTCGGCCGCATGCCCGGGGAGCGCGCGGCCTACGTGCCCAACTTCCGCATGCCCTCGGCCTGCCCGGTTTGTGCGGCGCCCGTGCGGCGCGAGAAGGGCAGCCTCGAGCACCGCTGCGCTGGCGGCCTGACGTGCGCCGCGCAGCGCAAGCAGGCGCTGCTGCACTTTGCCGGCCGGCGCGCCATGGATATCGAAGGCCTGGGGGAGAAGCTCGTGGATCAGCTCGTCGACGGCGGCCTCGTGCGCACGCTGCCCGAGCTCTACACGCTGGGCGTGGCCAAGCTTGCCGCACTCGAGCGGATGGCCGACCGCAGCGCAGCCAACCTCGAGCAGTCGCTGGCGCGCAGCCGCCGCACCACGTTGGCCCGCTTCATCTTTGCGCTGGGCATCCGCCACGTGGGCGAGGCCACCGCGCGCGATCTGGCACACCATTTCGGGTCGCTCGACCGGCTCATGGCCGCCCGCGAGGACGAGCTGCTGCAGGTGAGCGATGTGGGCCCGATCGTGGCGCGCAGCATCCGCGAGTTCTTCGACCAGCCGCACCACGTGGAGGTGGTCGAGCAGTTGCGCGCTGCCGGGGTGCACTGGGAGGAGCGGGCCGGTGTCGAGCCCGCCCCGCCAGGCCCGCTGGCCGGGCTCACGCTCGTGCTCACCGGCACGCTGGCCGGGCTCTCTCGGGATCAGGCGCGCGCCTGGATCGAGGTGGCCGGAGGCAAGGTCGCAGGCTCGGTATCCCGCAAGACCTGGGCGGTAGTGGCCGGCGCGGAGGCTGGCTCGAAGCTCGAGCGGGCGCGCGAGCTTGGGGTGCACGTCCTGGACGAGGCCGGCTTGCGCGCGCTGCTGGCCGAGGTGCCGCTCCCCGATACCTGAGGGGGCGCCTGGCGGTACCGGTTGGCGGCTGTCGGCGCTCGCGGCCTCTGGCGCGTTGTGGGGTAAGGGTGGCCCGGTCGGTCGGGTCGCCGGTGCGGCGGCCACGGCAGCCGGCGGAGGTGGCTCATGCGCCTGGAAACGTTCCCGTTGAAGCGTCCGGACCCGTCGGGTCGCGGGGGCCGGATGGCTTTGAAGGCTCTGGCGGCTCTGGCGGCACTCGCGCTGGCCGTGCCGCCCTCTCTCGCACAGGCTGCCGGGTGGCCCGAGGGCCCGACAGCAGGCGTGCCGGCGATGCCTGGGTCGCTGGCAGATGCCGAGCCCCCGGGCCCGCCCCCGGGCGTCGCGGTGCGCACGCCGGCACCGGCGACGCCCGCCCGCGCCGGGCGGCTGGTGGAGTTCCAGGGTGCGGTCTGGATCTACGACCTCTCGCAGGGCCGCTGGGAGGAGGGCTTGCGCAACCGTGCGCTGGCTGGCGGTGACCGCTTGTCCACGGGTGCCGACGGACGTGCCGAGGTGCGCATCGGCTCCACCGAGCTGCGCTTGGGTCCGCGCACCGAACTCGAGTTCGTCGAGACGGCCGAAGACCGCCTGGTTTGGCGCCTGGCCACGGGCAGCCTCGCGTGGCGGGTGCGGCGCCACGAGATCGCACGCGAGTCGGAAGTGCGGGCGGCGGGCGTGCGGGTGCGTGCGGAAGGCCCCGGGCACTTCCGGGTCGACGTGAGCGATGCGGTGGCGTGGGCCAGTGCCTGGCGCGGCGCCCTGCGCGTCGACAGCGGTGACCAGCTGGTCCAGGTTCCGGCCGGACGGCGCGCGGAGTTCATGCGGCCGGGAGCCGGCCCGGGAACGGCCATCACGTGGTCCGTGCCGGAGCGCGATGCCTTCTCCGACTGGGTCGCCCGCGACGAGTTGCGCGACGACCAGCAGGCGATGGCCAGTGCCGCCTACGTATCCCCGGAAATGACCGGTGCGGAGGAACTCGACCGGCATGGCCGCTGGGAGCGCCATCCGGAGTTCGGGATGGTGTGGACGCCGCTCGTCGTGGCGGCGGGCTGGGAGCCGTTCCGGCAAGGCCGATGGGTCTGGCACGCGCGCTGGGGCTGGACGTGGGTCGACGCCGCCCCCTGGGGCTTTGCGCCATTCCACTACGGCCGCTGGGCGCGCTGGGGGGCTCGCTGGTGCTGGGTGCCGGGGCCCTACCTGGCCCGGCCGGTCTTCTCGCCCGCTCTCGTGATCTGGTCCGGGCCGGCAGGGCCGGGCGCATCGGTGGGCGTGACGCTGCATGGGCGTTCCTGGGCGCCGCTGCCGCCCCGGTTCACGCCGCCTGGGCCGCCGCCCCGCTGGGAGAGCCCGGAGCCGCATCGGCGGCACCCGGCACCGCGCGGCCACGCGCCTGTCCACGAAGCCGTCGAGCGCCTGCCCCGCAGCGAGGCGCCGTGGCGATCGGTCTCACCCGAGAGCCCGGTGGCACGCGCTCCCGTACCTGTCGTGCAACCGCGCATCCCCGATGGGCCGGCCCCGGCCCTGCAGCCCCCGGCGCAACGGCCTGCGCCCACCGGCCCCGATGCCGGTGAGCGGGCCCGGCGCGGGGACCCGGGTACGGTCGTGGAGCGCGGCCGGCCGGGCGAGCACACGGGACGCGACGGGCGAGAGGTGCGGGAGGGTCGAGAAGGCCGAGAAGGCCGGGAAGGGCGATCGGAGCGCCCGGAGGCCGCCGCTGCGGCGAGCCCGCCCAGGCGCGCCCGCACGCCGGAGGCGCTGCCGGATCGTCCGCGCGAGCGGCAGCAGACCCAGTGAGGCTTCCGGGCGAAGCGCCTCAGCGCAGCAGCGGGCGCAGGGCCGGCCAGACGTTGTCGAGCATCTTGGGCTGCGCCTCCTCGTTCGGGTGGATGCGGTCGGCCTGGAAGAGGGCGGTCGGGTCGGCCGTGTCCGCCACTCCCCGCAGGAAGAAGGGCACCAGGGCCGCCTGCCGTGCCTTTGCCACCTCGGCGTACAGGGCGGAGAAGGCCTCGGCGTAGCTGCGGCCGAAGTTCGGGGGCATCTGCATGCCCAGCAGCAGCACCCGTGCGCCGGCCGCCTGGCCACGGCGCACCATCTCGGTGAGGTTGTCGCGCGTCATCGCCAGTGGCAGGCCGCGCAGCGCGTCGTTGCCGCCGAGCTCCACCACCAGCACCTGGGGCCGATGCTGCTCGAGCAGGGCGGGCAGGCGCGAGCGCCCGCCCGAACTCGTCTCGCCGCTGATGCTGGCGTTGACGATGCGCCCGCGCACGCGCTCGCGCTGCAGGCGCTGCTCGAGCAGCGCCACCCAACCCCGCCCCCGTGGCAGCCCGTACTCGGCCGACAGGCTGTCTCCCAGGATCAGGATCACGGGCTCGCCCGAGGTTGCGCCCGTGGCTGCCGCCGGGGGCGCCACCGAGGCCGAAGGCCCCTGGGCGCGGGCGGGCGTGGCGAGCGCGGCGGCCAGCCCCAGCAGCACGGCGCTACAGTGCAGGCCCCAATCCCGCCGGGCCATCTGGCCCTGCGTCTCGTGCACCTGCCCCATGTCTGCTGAAACCCCCATCGTCGAAGTCCGGCACGTCAGCAAGGAAGTGGTCGATTCCACCGGCACCCTTCGCATTCTCCACGACATCGATTTCACCCTCGCCGCGCGCGAGTCGGCGGCCATCGTCGGGGCATCCGGCTCGGGCAAGAGCACGCTGCTGTCGATCATCGCCGGCCTGGACACCCCCACCGAAGGCACGGTGCTCATCGGGGGGGAGGATCTCTTCGCCCGCGACGAGGATGCCCGCGCGGCCCTGCGCGCGCGCCGCCTGGGCTTCGTTTTCCAGAGCTTTCAGCTGCTGGGCAACCTCACCGCGCTGGAAAACGTGATGCTGCCGCTGGAGCTTCTGGGCGACCCGGACGCCCGCAGCAAGGCCCTGGAGATGCTGCGTCGCGTCGGCCTGGGCGAGCGTCTCGGCCACTACCCCAAGGTGCTCTCCGGCGGCGAGCAGCAGCGTGTAGCACTGGCCCGCGCATTCGTCGTGCGACCCCGCGTGCTGCTGGCCGACGAGCCGACCGG
>JBJTVI010000510.1:0-10252 GCA_046081145.1 Rubrivivax sp. | reverse complement strand
GGTGTGCCGCCCCCGGGGCCCGAGGGGGGCTCGGCGCGCCAGGCAGCGGCCGCCCGGGCGCCGGCCAGGGCCTGCACCGTCCGGGCGTCGAGCGCGGCCGCATCAACGGCCGAGCCGCAGGCGGCCAGCAAGGCGCGCGCCGCGCCGCGGGACAGGCCCGGCGTGTGCGCCAGGCGGTACCAGGCCCTGAACTCCTGCTCGTCCACGGCCCTTGCCCTGCCCCCGCTCCCGCGCCCTGCGCTGCCGTGTCAGGGCTGGGTCAGCCGATCCCCGACACGCACCGGCTCGCCGATGTCGAGCACCAGCGCGTAGGACACGCGCTCGAAGACCCGCACCAGCATCGCGGTGCCGTGGCGCTCGTCGGGCAGGCGCAGCGGCGCGGCCTTGGCGTCGGCAGGGTCGGCGCGGCGCTCTCCGGCCCGCCACAGCGCCAGCACGTGGCCGCGCTCCATGCCGTCGCGCGCGCCGCGGTTGAGCGCCACGATCTGGCGCTGGCCGGCACTGAGCCCCTCGCCGATGAAGGAGACGATCCGCGCCTCCACGGGCGCGGCCGGTGCACGCGGCACGAAGCCGCTCCAATCCGATGCCTCGGGGGCCGCGAGCCTGTCGCCCACCGTGGCCTCCAGCCGGGTGTGCGTCAGGCGCAGGGCAGCCGGCACCCGCGCCGCCGCGCCTGCTGCACCCGCTCCGCCCGCTGCACCCGCTGCACCCGCTCCAACTGGCGCCGGTGCCGGCGCCGGAGCGGCTGCTCGCAGCGCACGCGCGCGGCCCACGTAGCGTGCCTCGTAGCCGAGCAGCTCGCCCGTGGCCGGGTCACGCAGGGCCACCGGCGCCCGAAACACGCGGAAGTCCTCGGCCCCGCCCAGGTCGCCCAGCACATAGGCCGTCTCGCCCTGGGAAAGCAGCAGCCTCCCGTCACGCGCCCCGACGATGCGCGGGGCGCGCACGAGCTCGTCCGTCTCGAGCACCACGGTCTCGGTGAGGAAGGGGGCGAGCATGCGCACCGACACCGCCGAGATGGGCAGGGCCGACAGCGGCTCGCCGCGCACCCGCGGTGGCCAGGGCACCGTGGGCAGTGCGGCGGCCACCTCCTCGGGCGAGGCCGCGACCGCTCCCGGCCCGGCTGCGCCGCCAGCCGAGCCCGCTCCCCGGGCCGAGGCAAGCACCAGGCGCGCCCGGCCGCCTTCCTGCAGCAGCAGCAGGGTCTGGCCCGGGAAGATGCGGTGGGGGTTGCGCACCTGCTCGAGGTTCATGCCCCACAGCTCGGGCCAGCGCCAGGGCGACTTCAGGAACAGCCGCGCCAGGCCCCACAGCGTGTCGCCGGGCTGCACCGTGTGGCGCTGCGGCGCGTCCGGGGCGAGGTCGGCCAGGGCCACGCCGCCTTGCGCCACGCGTTCGGCCGCCTCGCGCTGGCGCTCGGTCACGGGCCAGGAGGCGGCGGCCGGTGCCTGGGCCTGGGCCGGGGTGGTCAGGCCGGCGAGGGTGGCGAGGGTGGCGAGGGTGGCCAGCGCACGGGGCGCCCCGTGCGTGATCCATGCGGCAAGCCGGCCGTGGCCCGGCGACCGCCATGTGCGCGCCCTCGGCGCCGCTGGCAGCGGGCCCGGGAGCCCTGGATTCCCTGGTGTGGAGCGGCGTCTGAGAGGTGCCACAATTCCGTCTGTGCGACCCGTGAGGCAGGGGGGATTGTGCCTTCTCAGGCGCGCGGGCCGCAACATCACCCCGAGCCGCTATCCGAGCCTTCGCCCATGGCCCTGCTGCCGATCCTCAAGTATCCCGACCCGCGGCTGCGCACGGTGGCCCGGCCGGTGGCCGTCGTCGACGAGCAGCTGCGCCGGCTGATCGACGACATGCTGCAGACGATGTATGCGCAAGAGGGCGTGGGCCTGGCGGCCACCCAGGTGGACGTGCACCTGCGCGTGATCGTCATGGACACCTCCTCCGAGCGCAACCGGCCGGTGGTGCTGGTGAACCCGCAGCTCACCGCGCGCAGCGAGGAGCTCGATTTCGCCGAAGAGGGCTGCCTCTCCGTGCCGGCCATCTACGAGCGCATCGCGCGCCACGCGCGCGTGACGGTGCAGGCGCTCGACCGCGAGGGCCAGCCCTTCGAGCTCGAGGCCGAGGGCCTGTCGGCCGTGTGCGTCCAGCACGAGATGGACCACCTGGAGGGCAAGGTCTTCGTCGAATACCTGAGCCCGCTCAAGCGCGACCGCATCCGCACGCGGCTGCTCAAGCGGGCGCGCGAGGAGCAGCGCGCCTGATCTCCGCGCGCGGCAGGCACGCCCCCGGAGCGTCCATGCGCGTGGCCTTTGCCGGCACGCCCGAGTTCGCCGTGCAGGCGCTGCAGGCGCTGCATGCCGCGGGGCACGAGGTGGTGCTCGTGCTGACCCAGCCCGATCGCCCCTCGGGCCGGGGCATGAAGCTGCAGCCCAGCCCGGTGAAGGCGCTTGCGCGCCAGCTCGGCCTGGCGGTGGCCGAGCCGCGCGGCCTGCGCCTGGACGGGCGCTGGGGCGAGGATGCGCTCGCCGCGCACGCTGCGCTCCAGGCCGCCGGGGCGCAGGTGATGGTGGTGGCCGCCTACGGGCTCATCCTGCCGCAGTGGGTGCTCGATCTGCCGCCGCTGGGCTGCCTGAACATTCATGCCTCGCTGCTGCCGCGCTGGCGGGGCGCAGCACCCGTGGAGCGCGCCATCGAGGCGGGCGACGAGCACACCGGCGTGACCATCATGCAGATGGATGCCGGCCTGGACACGGGCGACATCCTGCTCGAGTACGCCGAGCCCATCACGCCCGCGGACACCGGCGCGAGCCTGCGCGAGCGCCTGGCCGGCGCGGGCGCATCGCTCGTCGTGCAGGCTCTCGAGCAGGCGGCCGCCGGCGCACTCAGGCCCCGGGCGCAGCCGGCCTCGGGCGCCTGTTACGCGGCCAAGCTCGGCCGCCACGAGTCACCCATCGATTGGCGCGCCGACGCCCGCGCCCTGGAGCGGCGGCTGCGCGCTTTCGACCCCTTTCCCGGCTGCACCTTCGAGTGGCAGGGCGAGCCGGTCAAGCTCTGGCGGGCAGCCGTGCACCCGCACGCCGATGCCGAGCCCGGAACCGTGGTCTCCCTCCCGGGCGGGGGGCTGGCGGTGGCCTGCAGCAGCGGCGCCCTCGAGCCGCTGCAGGTGCAGCGCGCCGGCGGCGTGCGGGTGCCCTTTGCCGCCTGGCAGCAGGCGCTGGGGCAGGAAGCCTGGCGCCCCGGGGTGCTGCTGGCCGCACCGGCAGCGGCGCGCAGCGCGCCAGCGGGCTGAGCGCAAGCCTGCACCCGCGCCCTGCACCCGCGCCCCTGGGCACCTGGCGCCCTGCACCCGGAACGGGGTGCGCTCAAGTCGGTGCGGCTGCGCGCCGATAACCCGGAGGCTATGCGTGCACCAGCCGTCACCCGCTCGTTGTCCTGGCTTGCCCTGGCGATCCTGCCCGTGCTGGCCGGCTGCGACCTGCTGGGCATCGAGCCCGCCTCGGCCGTGGCCGAGCGGCGCGAGGCCGATGGCAAGGCGGTGGGGGCGGCGTGCCGCCACGCCGGCCGCGCGCTGGAGGATTGCTTCTCGCTCAACCGCCGGGCTGAGAAGGCCGCCGTCTACGCCGGTTGGAAGGAAATGAGCGACTACATGCGCGAGAACAAGGTTCCCGAGGTCACGCCGCAGCTCAGCGGCGAGCGCCCCGCGGCCGCGCGCGAGCCCGAGGCGGCCGCCTCCAAGCCGGCGGCCAAGCGCTAGAAGAGCCTCCCCCGCCCGGGTCTGCAAGCGCCCCGGCTTGTCGGGCCCGGCCCCGGGCCCCCGGTCACGGTTGCAGGCGTGTTGGCCCTCAGGCCCCACGGCGCGACAATGCGGCCGTGCTGCCACCCTCCGGCTCGCCCGACCCTTGCGGCCACGCGCCGCCCGGCCCGCTGTGGCGGGAAGCGGAGTTCCGTGACGGCCTGCGTGACATGGCCACCCTGGCCCCAGGCATCTTCGCCTGGGGCGTCGTGACGGGCGTGGCGATGGCCGGCTCAGGGATGGGCCTCACGCTGGCCGTGGCGATGTCGCTGCTCGTGTTCTCGGGCAGCGCGCAGCTGGCCACCATGCCGCTCATCGTCGCCGGCGCGCCGCTGTGGGTGGTGTGGCTGACGGCGCTGTGCGTGAACCTGCGCTTCGTGGTGTTCAGCCTCACCTGGGCGCGCTACCTGCGCGCGCTGCCGCTGTCCAGGCGCCTGCGCCTGGCCTACTTCACGGCCGACATGAACTTCGTGCTCTTCCTGCGCCGCTACCCCGACCCCGCGCCGGCGCCCGGGCAGGTGGCCTACCTGTGGGGCACGGTACCGCTGAACTGGGGCGCCTGGCAGCTGGGGTCGCTGCTGGGCATCTTCGGCGCCCACCTCGTGCCGCCGCACTGGGGCCTGGGCTTCGCCGGCGCACTGGCGCTGCTCGGGCTGCTGTGCTCGCTGCTGGGGCCTCGCCCCACCTGGGTGGCCGCAGGGGTGGCCGGTGCGGCGGCAGTGGCCGCCTTCGCGCTGCCGCTCAAGCTGCACATCGTGGTGGCGATCGCCGCCGCGGTGGCCGCAGGCGCCGCGATGGAGGCGGTGCGGCCCGCGCCGGCCGCACCCCCGAAAGCGCCTAGATGAGCCTGGCCGAAGGGCTCGTGGCCATCATCGGCTTGGCGCTGCTGTCGCTGCTGACGCGGGGCCTGTTCTTCCTGCTCCCGCGCGACGTGCCGCTGCCGCCGTGGCTGGACAAGGGCCTGCGCTACGCCCCGATCGGGGCGATGGCGGCGATCGTCGCGCCGGAGGTGCTGACCGACCAGGGCCGGGTGCTGAGCACGCTGGCCGACGCGCGGCCGTGGGCAGCGCTGGCCGGCGCAGCCTGGTACTTCTGGCGCCGCAGCATCCTCGGCACGATCCTGAGCGGAACCGCCGTCTTGCTGATCCTGCGCCTGGGGCTGGGCTGGTAGCGCGGCCTAGAATCGACCGCATGGACGTCATCCGTTTTGCCGATCTCGTGGCGCGCGGCGAGGTCGCCGGCAAGCGCGTCTTCATCCGCGCCGACCTCAACGTGCCGCAGGACGATGCCGGCCGCATCACCGAGGACACCCGCATCCGCGCGTCGGTGCCTTGCGTGAAGATGGCCCTCGATGCCGGGGCTGCCGTGATGGTCACCTCGCACCTGGGCCGCCCCACCGAGGGTGCGTTCAAGCCCGAGGATTCGCTCGCCCCCGTGGCCGAGCGCCTGTCCGAACTGCTGGGCGTGCCGGTGGCGCTGCGCACGGGTTGGGTCGACGGCGTGGAGGTGGCACCCGGCCAGGTGGTGCTGCTGGAGAACTGCCGGCTCAACGTCGGCGAGAAGAAGAACGCCGAGGCGCTTGCGCGCCAGATGGCCCGGCTGTGCGACATCTTCGTGCACGATGCCTTCGGTACCGCGCACCGCGCCGAGGCCTCCACCTACGGCATCGCCCAGTACGCGCCGGTGGCCTGCGCCGGCCCGCTGCTGGCCGCCGAGATCGACGCGCTGACGAAGGCGCTGGCCGCGCCGCGCCGGCCGCTGGTGGCCATCGTGGCGGGCAGCAAGGTCTCCACCAAGCTCACGATCCTGCAAAGCCTGGCGGCCAAGGTCGACGGGCTGGTCGTGGGCGGGGGCATTGCCAACACCTTCATGCTGGCCGCGGGCCTGCCCATCGGCACGAGCCTGGCCGAGCCTGACCTGGTGAGCCAGGCGCGCGCGGTGATGCAGGCCATGGCCGCGCGCGGCGCACAGGTGCCCATCCCGACGGACGTGGTGGTGGCCCCGCGCTTTGCCGCGGACGCACCGGCCACCATCAAGGCCGCCACCGAAGTGGGCCCCGAGGACCTGATCCTGGACATCGGCCCGCAGACGGCCGCCGTGCTCGCCCGGCAGCTCGAGGCCGCCGGCACCATCGTTTGGAACGGCCCGGTGGGCGTGTTCGAGTTCCCAGCCTTCTCGCACGGCACCGAGGCGGTGGCGCGCGCGGTGGCCCGCAGCCCGGCTTTCAGCATCGCCGGCGGCGGCGACACCCTGGCGGCGATCGCCCGGTTCGGCATCGAGCACGAGGTGGGCTACATCTCCACCGGCGGGGGCGCCTTTCTCGAGGTGCTGGAGGGCAAGACGCTGCCGGCCTTCGAGATCCTGGCCCGCCGCGCACAGGGCTGAGCCGCCTGGCCCGGGCGGGCCCTTGGGCCCACTCCTGCGGGCGGGTACAAGCTGATTTCACCGCCCGTTGCCCCGCACCCGGGCAATTCGGGCGTAATCTCGCGTCTGGCCCGCAGGGCATCGCGGCCCGTGGGCCGGGGGCTGCAGGGCCTCAGGGCCTCAGGGCCGAGCCGGCATGGCGAGCCGGCACGAAGAGCCCAGGCAAAGGCCCGAGCCAGAGCAAGTTCAAGAGGAGACGCACCCCATGAAGCCCGAACTCACCGCGGCCGAGCAGGCGCTGCGCGACGCCGCGCTCGAGTACCACCGCGCGCCCTCGCGCGGCAAGATCGCCGTCACGCCCACCAAGCCGCTGTCCAACCAGCGCGACCTCTCGCTGGCCTACAGCCCCGGGGTGGCCTATGCCTGCCTGGAGATCGAGGCCGACCCGGCCAAGGCGGCGGAGTACACCTCGCGCGCGAACCTGGTGGGCGTGGTCACCAACGGCACGGCGGTGCTGGGCCTGGGCGACATCGGCCCGCTGGCGGGCAAGCCGGTGATGGAGGGCAAGGGGTGCCTGTTCAAGAAGTTCGCCGGCATCGATGTCTTCGACATCGAACTCGCCGAGAAGGACCCCGACAAGCTCGTGGAGATCATCGCCGCGCTCGAGCCCACACTCGGCGGCATCAACCTGGAAGACATCAAGGCGCCCGAGTGCTTCTACATCGAGAGCAAGCTGCGCGAGCGCATGAAGATCCCGGTCTTCCATGACGACCAGCACGGCACGGCCATCATCTCGGCGGCCGCCCTGCTCAATGGGCTCGAACTCGTGGGCAAGGCCATCGGGGAGGTCAAGGTCGTCTCCTCCGGCGCCGGGGCGGCGGCCATCGCCTGCCTGGACGTGATGGTGGGCCTGGGCGTCAGGCGCGAGCACATCTTCGTGGTCGACTCCCGCGGCGTCATCCAGGGCGAGCGCGAGGACGCGCTCAGCGGCAAGCTCGACGCATCCAAGCGCCGCTACTGCCAGAGCACCGAGGCCCGCACGCTGGCCGACGTGGTCAAGGAGGCCGACGTGTTCCTGGGCTGCTCGGCCGCCGGCGTGCTCACTGCCGACATGGTGCGCACGATGGCACGCCAGCCCATCATCCTGGCACTGGCCAACCCCGAGCCGGAGATCCGCCCCGAGCTCGCCAAGGGCGCGCGGCCCGACTGCATCATCGCCACCGGCCGGTCGGACTATCCGAACCAGGTCAACAACGTCCTGTGCTTCCCCTACATCTTCCGCGGCGCCCTTGACTGCGGCGCGACGAAGATCACCGAGGCCATGAAGCTCGCCTGCGTGCGCGAGATCGCCGATCTGGCCAAGGCGGAGATCAGCGAAGAGGTGGCCTCGGCCTATGCCGGCCAGGAGCTCAAGTTCGGGCCTGACTACCTCATCCCCAAGCCCTTCGACGCCCGGCTCATCCTGCGCATCGCCCCGGCCGTGGCGCGCGCCGCCGCCGAAAGCGGCGTGGCCACGCGCCCGATCGCCGACTACGAGGCCTACGCCGCCTCGCTGCAGCGCCACGTCTACCAGACGGGCATGCTCATGCGCCCGGTCTTCACCGCGGCCAAGGCCTTTCACGCCCGCAGCGAAGGCGGCGCGCGCGTGGTCTATGCCGAAGGCGAGGACGAGCGCGTGTTGCGCGCCATCCAGGTGGTGCTCGACGAGGGCATGGCCCGCCCGATCCTCGTGGGCCGCCCCGAGGTCGTGCGCATGCGCATCGAGCGCGCCAACCTGCGCATCGCCGCCGGGCGCGACTTCGAGCTCGTCGACCCCGAGAACGACCCGCGCTTTCGGGCCTACTGGGAGACGTACCACAAGCTCATGGGCCGCGAGGGTGTCACGCCCGAGGCGGCCAAGGCGGCGGTGCGGCGCTCCAACACGCTGATCGCCTCGCTGATGGTCAAGCGCGGCGAGGCCCACGCGATGCTGTGCGGCCTGGTGGGGCGCTACGACGCCCACCTCGATCACGTGCGCAACGTCATCGGCCAGCGCGCGGGCACGCATGCGATGGCGGCCATGAACGCGCTCATGCTCGATCAGTTCACGGTCTTCATCACCGACACCTTCGTCAACGAGCAGCCCAGCGCGCAGGAACTCGCCGAGATCGCCCAGATGGCCGCCGCCGAGGTGCGCCGCTTCGGGCTGCCGCCCAAGGTGGCGTTCCTGTCGCACTCGATCTACGGCTCTTCCAACCGCCCCTCCGCGCGCCGCATGCGCGAGGCGCGCGACCTCTTCGTGCGCGCCGCCCCGGACATCGAGTGCGATGGCGAGATGCACGGCGACGCGGCGCTGTCGGAATCCGTGCGCCGCACCTATCTGCCCGACTCCACCCTGAGCGGTGCGGCCAACCTGCTCGTGCTGCCCAACATCGATGCGGCCAACATCCTCTTCAACGTGCTCAAGGAAGCGGGCAGCCGCGGCGTGACGGTCGGGCCGATGTTGCTCGGTGCGGCCGCACCCGTGCACATCCTCACGCCTTCTTCCACCGTGCGGCGCGTGGTGAACATGACGGCCGTGGCGGTGGCCGACGCGGCGGAGTCGGCCCGATGACGCGTGCCACCAAGATCGTCGCCACGCTCGGCCCGGCCTCGAGCGACCCGCAGGTGCTCGAGCGGCTGCTGCAGGCCGGCGTGGACGTGGTGCGGCTGAACTTCAGCCACGGCAAGGCGCAGGATCACATCGACCGCGCCACGCTCGTGCGCGAGATGGCCGCGCGCGTGGGCAAGCCCGTGGCGCTGATGGCCGACCTCCAGGGCCCGAAGATCCGCGTGGGCAAGTTCGCCGAAGGAAAGGTGATGCTCGAGGCCGGGCAGCCCTTCGTGCTCGATGCGCAGCGCAGCGAGCCGGGCGATGTGCAGGCCGTGGGGCTCGATTACAAGGAGCTGCCGCGCGACGTCAAGCCCGGGGACCTGCTGCTGCTCAACGACGGGCTCATCGTGCTCACGGTGCAGGCCGTGCGCGGCGAGCAGGTGCACACGCTCGTGAAGGTGGGCGGCGAGCTCTCCAACAACAAGGGCATCAACAAGGCCGGTGGCGGCCTGACCGCGCCTGCGCTCACGGCCAAGGACATGGAAGACATCAAGACCGCGATGTCTTTCCAGTGCGAGTACCTGGCGGTGAGCTTCCCCAAGAGCGCCACCGACATGGAGATGGCGCGCCAGCTCGCCAACGTCGCGGGCGAGGCGCACCGCCACAAGCCGGCGATGATCGCCAAGATCGAGCGCAGCGAGGCGATTCCGCAGCTCGAGGCGATCCTGAAAGCCAGCGACGGCATCATGGTGGCGCGCGGCGACCTCGCCGTGGAGGTCGGCAACGCAGCCGTGCCGGCGCTGCAAAAGCGCATGATCCGACTGGCGCGCGAGATGGACAAGGTGGTCATCACGGCCACCCAGATGATGGAGAGCATGATCCTGGCGCCCGTGCCCACGCGCGCCGAGGTGAGCGACGTGGCCAATGCCGTGCTCGACGGCACGGACGCCGTGATGCTCAGCGCCGAGACGGCCGCGGGCAAGTACCCGGTGGAAACGGTCGAGCAGATGCACCTCATCGCGCTCGAAGCCGAGCGCGCCGAGGACGTGCAGCTCGAGGCCGACTTCGTCAACAAGCAGTTCGGTCGCATCGACCAGAGCATCGCCATGGGCGCGCTCTTCACCGCGCACCACCTGGGCTGCAAGGCCATCATCGCGCTGACCGAGAGCGGCTCCACGGCGCTGTGGATGAGCCGGCACAACATCAAGGTGCCCATCTACGGGCTGACCACCAAGGTGGCCACCGAGCGGCGCATGACGCTCTTTCGCAACGTGCGTCCGATCCTCATGCCCTCCTTCGACGACCGCGACACGGCGCTCGATGCGGCCGAGCGGCTGCTGTGCGACAAGGGCGTGCTCAAGCCGGGTGACACCTACGCCATCACCTGCGGCGAGCCCATGGGCTACCCCGGGGGCACGAACATGCTCAAGGTGTGTCGCGTGGGCTGAGGCGCGGCCATCCCCACCCGGCCCTTCCTCGCCTCTGCATCTTGCTCTACCCTATGCCTTCCCCCCCCCCCCTTCCCC
>JBJTVI010000509.1:0-3512 GCA_046081145.1 Rubrivivax sp. | reverse complement strand
CCTCGAAGGCCACCCGCTCCAGGGCCTCGGGGGTGGCCATTGCCGCCACCGTCAGGGCAAAGCCGCGCAGGTACTCCTCCAGCGAGCCCGCGTGGGCGCGTGCATCGAACCAGGCGGCCAGGCCCGGCACGTCGGGAGCCGGAGCCGGCAGGCTGCGTGCGCGCAACAGCTCCAGCAGCGTCGACTCGCGCAGGCCCCCGTCCAGGTGCTCGTGCAACAGCACCTTGGGCAGCGCGCGCGCCTGCGCGAGCTGGGCCGGATCGATCGGGGTGGGTGCACCGGTCATGGTCCGATGGTAGTGCGCGAGCGGCCGGGGGCACTGGCAACCCCCGGGTGCCCGCCGGCGTGCAAGTTGCTATCCTGACCCACCTTCCACCGACACCCTTCACCCAGGAGCCGCCCATGACCCTCAAGCTGCCGGCCGCGCTCAGCGCCCTCGGCCTCGCCTGCACCCTTGCCCTCGCCCCCAGCACCGCCTTTGCCCAGACGGGCGCCGCGGCGCAGCCGGCGGTCATCTACGACATGGGCGGCAAGTTCGACAAGTCCTTCAACGAGGCCGCCTTCCGCGGTGCGGAGCGTTGGAAGACGGAGACCGGCAAGACCTACCTCGACTTCGAGATCGCCAACCCGACCCAGCGCGAGCAGGCCGTGCGGCGCATGGCCGAGCGCGGCGCCAACCCGATCGTGGGCGTGGGCTTCTCGCAAGGCTCGGCCATCGAGAAGGGCGCCAAGGACTTTCCGAAGCAGCAGTTCGCCATCATCGATTTCGTGGTCGACCTGCCCAACGTGCAGTCCATCGTCTTCAAGGAACACGAGGGCAGCTTCCTCGTGGGCATGATGGCGGCGCTGGCCAGCAAGACCGGCAAGGTGGGCTTCGTGGGCGGCATGGACATCCCGCTCATCCGCAAGTTCCAGTGCGGCTTCGAGCAGGGTGCGAAGCACGCCAACCCCAAGGCCGAGGTCTTTGCCAACATGACCGGCACCACGCCTGCGGCGTGGAACGACCCCGCGCGCGGTGGCGAACTCGCCAAGGCCCAGTTCGCCAAGGGCGCGGACGTGATCTTCGCCGCCGCCGGCGGCACCGGCATCGGCGTGTACCAGGCCGCCAAGGACGCGGGCCGGCTGGCCATCGGCGTGGACAGCAACCAGAACCACCTGCAGCCCGGCACGATGCTCACCTCGATGGTCAAGCGCGTGGACGTGGCCGTCTACAGCGCCTTCAAGGGCACCAAGCCCGGCGTGCAGTCGCTCGGCCTGAAGGAAGGCGGCGTGGACTACGCGATGGACGAGCACAACGCCAAGCTCGTGAGCGCCGACATGAGGAAGCGGGTCGACGCCGCCAAGGCCGACATCATCGCCGGCAAGCTCAAGGTGATCGACTACATGGCCGCCAACGCCTGCAAGTGAGCGTGGCTCCGGCCGCCGTGGCGGCCAGCGCCGTCGAACTTCGGCGCATCGACAAGCGCTTCGGCGCCGTGCACGCCAACCGCGCCGTGGATCTCACCGTGCGCGCGGGCACCGTGCACGGGCTGGTGGGCGAGAACGGCGCGGGCAAGAGCACGCTGATGTCGATCCTGTACGGCTTTCATCCGGCCGACAGCGGCGAGATCGCGGTGGACGGGCGCGTCGTGCGCATCCGCGACGCGCACGACGCCATCGCACTGGGCATCGGCATGGTGCACCAGCACTTCATGCTCGTGGAGAGCCTGAGCGCGCTGGACAACGTGATGCTGGGTGCCGAGCCGCACTGGCGGCTGGCGTCCGCACGTGCACAGGTGCGCGCGCGGCTGCACACGCTGATGCAGGACACCGGCTTGCAGGTGCGGCTGGACCTGCCGGTGGAGGAGCTGCCCGTGGGCGAGCGCCAGCGCCTGGAGATCCTCAAGGCGCTCTTTCGCGGCGCGCGCATCCTGATCCTGGACGAGCCCACGGCCGTGCTCACGCCGCAGGAGGCCGACACGCTCTTTGCCACGCTGCGCACGCTGCGCGCGCGCGGCACGACGGTGCTGCTGATCACGCACAAGCTGCGCGAGATCTTGGCGCTGGCCGACCATGTGACCGTGATGCGCCAGGGCGCGGTGGTGCTCGACTGCCCCGTGGCCCAGACCTCGCTGGACGGCCTGGCGCAGGCCATGGTGGGGCGCGAAGTGCGGCTCGGGCGCCTGAAGGCCGTGCCGGAATCGGCCTCGACGCTGGCGTCGACGTCGTCCGTGACGGCGGCCGATTCACCCGCCGGGCTGCCGCTGTTGCGCGCCACCGGCCTGACCTGGCGCGACGCGCTTGGCGTGGCGCGGCTGGCCAATGTGTCGCTGGCGCTGCATGCCGGGGAGATCGTGGGCGTGGCCGGGGTCTCGGGCAACGGCCAGAGCGAGTTGCTCGACGTGCTGGCCGGGCTGCTCGAGCCGCAGGCCGGCTCGCTCGACATCGCGGCGCAGGAGGCCGACGAAGGCTTCGCGCACTTTGCCCCCGGCACCTGGCTGAGCCCGCTGCGGGCACGCGCGCTGCGCGTGGCCCACGTTCCCGAAGACCGCCACCGGCGTGGCCTCGTGCTGCCCTTTGCGGCGTGGGAGTCCGCCGCGCTGGGCTACCACCGCCGCTACGCGCGGGCGGGCCTGCTGGCACGCGGCACGATGCGCGAGGCGGCGCGCGCCATGATGGCGCGCTACGACGTGCGCCCGCGCGACGAGACGCTGCGCAGCGCCAAGTTCTCCGGCGGCAACCAGCAAAAGCTCGTGCTTGCGCGCGAGGCGGCGCAGGCCCCGCGCGTACTGCTCGTGGGCCAGCCCACGCGCGGCGTGGACATCGGCGCCATCGAGTTCATCCACGCCCGGCTGCGCGAGATGCGCGACGCCGGCGGCGCGGTGCTGCTCGTGTCCACCGAGCTCGACGAGATCCTGGCGCTGGCCGACCGCGTGCTCGTGATGAACGCCGGGCGCATCGCCGGAGAGCTGCCCATCGCGCAGTGCGACGAGTCATCGCTCGGCCGCCTGATGGGTGGGGCACAGCCTCTCGAGGCCTAGGCCGCGCACCATGTCCGCGCCCACCGACGAGCTGCCGCGCTGGATCGACCTGGGGGTGCTGCCCCTGTTCAACCTGGCGCTGGCCGGCTTGGTGGCGGGCCTGGTCGTGCTCATCGCCGGCCTGGACCCGGTGCAGGTCGTCACGCTGCTCGTCAAGGGCGCCTTCGGCTCTCAGGCGGGGCTGAGCTACACGCTTTACTACGCCACCACCTTCGTCTTCACGGGGCTGGCGGTGGCGGTGGCCTTCCACGCGGGGCTCTTCAACATCGTTGGAGAGGGCCAGGCCATGATGGGCGGCCTGGGCGCGGGCCTGGCCGCCCTGGCACTGGCGCCGCAGCTGCCCGCGTGGCTGATGCTGCCGCTGATGGTGCTGGCGGCGATGGTCTTCGGCCTGGCCTGGGCAGCGGTGCCGGCGGCGTTGCAGGCCTGGCGTGGCAGCCACGTGGTGATCACCACCATCATGTTCAACTTCATCGCCAGCACGGTGCTCGT
>JBJTVI010000508.1:0-3577 GCA_046081145.1 Rubrivivax sp. | reverse complement strand
CGCCAGTCGCCGCGGGGGTGGCCGGTGGCGCGGCGCTCGAGGCGCCCGCAGCTGCCGCACCCTGCGCCTGCAGGCGCAGCTCGGCTGCGCGCGCGTGCGCTTGCAGCCCCTCGCCGTAGGCGAGTTCGGCCGCCACGGGTCCCAGGGCGGCAGCACCCGCCGCGCTCACCTCGACCAGGCTCGATCGCTTCTGGAAGTCGTAGACACCCAAGGGGGACGAGAAGCGCGCGGTGCCCGAGGTGGGCAGCACGTGGTTCGGGCCGGCGCAGTAGTCGCCCAGGCTCTCGCTGGTGTAGGCCCCCAGGAAAATGGCGCCGGCGTGCCGCAGCAGCGGCTCCCAGCGCTGCGGGTCGGCCGAGCTGATCTCCAGGTGCTCGGGCGCGATGCGGTTGCTGATGGCGCAGGCTTCTTCCATCGAACGCGTGCGGATCAGCGCCCCGCGGCCCTCCAGCGAGGCGCGGATGACGTCGCGCCGCGGCATCTGCGGCAGCAGCCGCTCGATCGCCCGGGCCACTTCGTCGAGGTAGGCCGCATCGGGGCACAGCAGAATGCTCTGCGCAAGTTCGTCGTGCTCGGCCTGGCTGAAGAGGTCCATCGCCACCCAGTCGGCCGGGGTGCTGCCGTCGGCCAGCACGAGGATCTCGCTGGGCCCGGCGATCATGTCGATGCCCACCTGGCCGAAGACGCGGCGCTTGGCACTGGCCACGTAGGCGTTGCCCGAGCCGGTGATCTTGTCCACGCGCGGGATCGTGGCCGTGCCGTAGGCCAGGGCCGCCACCGCCTGTGCGCCGCCAATCGTGAAGGCGCGGTTCACGCCCGCCAGCGAAGCGGCCGCCAGCACGAGGTCGTTGCGCTCCCCCACGGCAGCCGTTGCGCCCTGCCCGCTTCCGCCGCTGGCCACGCTGCCGCGCACGGGCGTGGGCACCACCATCACGATCTCGCCCACGCCAGCCACCTGGGCGGGGATGGCATTCATCAGCACGCTCGAGGGATAGGCGGCCTTGCCACCGGGCACGTACAGGCCCACCCGGTCCAGCGGCGTGACCTTCTGGCCCAGGCGCGTGCCGTCGGCATCGCGGTACTGCCAGCCGCGGCCGCAGGCCTCGAGCTGGCGCGCGTGGTAATCGCGCACACGCATGGCGGCCGCACGCAACGCATGGGCCTGGGCAGGGGTGATGCGCGAAAGTGCCGCGCGCAGCTCCTCGGCACCGATCTCGAGTGCAGCCACCGTCGGGGCCTGCAGCCCATCGAAGCGGGCGGTGTGGTCGAGCACGGCCGCATCGCCGCGGCTTTGCACGTCAGCCACGATCTCGGCCACCCTCGCCTCGATCGCCGAATCGGTCTCGGCCGACCAGTGCAGCACACGTGCAAAGGCCGCCTCGAAGCCGGGCTCAGTGGTGTCGAGCCGGGCGAGGCGCACGGTCTGTGCAGTGAGGCTCGCACTCACGCCGCGCCTCCACGCACCGCTGCTTCCAGTGCATCGACGAGCCCACGGATGGGCTCGCGCTTGAGCTTGAGCGCCGCCTGGTTGACCACCAGGCGCGCCGACACGTCCAGGATCTTCTCCACCTCCACGAGATGGTTGGCACGCAGCGTGCCACCGGTGGAGACGAGGTCGACGATGGCATCAGCCAGGCCGGTCAGCGGGGCCAGCTCCATCGAGCCGTAGAGCTTGATGAGGTCCACGTGCACGCCCTTGTCGGCGAAGTGCTGCCGTGCCAGGTGGGTGTACTTCGTGGCCACGCGGATGCGCGACCCCTGACGCACTGCACCGGCATAGTCGAAATCGGCACGCACCGCCACGCTCATGCGGCAACGCGCGATGTGGAGGTCCAGCGGCCGGTACAGCCCCGCCTCGTCGTGCTCCAGCAGCGTATCCAGGCCCGCCACGCCCAGGTCAGCCCCCCCGTGCTGCACGTAGGTGGGCACGTCGGTGGCGCGCACCAGCACCACGCGCAGCCCGGGCCGGTTGGTGGGCAGGATGAGCTTGCGGCTCTTCTCCGGGTCTTCCGTCACCTCGATGCCCGCCGCACGCAGCAGCGGCAGCGTCTCGTCGAAGATGCGGCCCTTGGAAAGGGCCAGCGTGAGGAGGGTGTCCGCGCTCACCGCCGTCTCACCGGATGCGCTCGATGTCGGCGCCCACGCCGGCGAGCTTGCGCTCCATGCGGTCGTAGCCCCGGTCGAGGTGGTAGATGCGGTCCACCACCGTCTCGCCCTCGGCCACCAGCCCGGCGATCACGAGGCTGGCGGAGGCGCGCAGGTCGGTGGCCATGACGGTGGCGCCGGAGAGCTTGTCCACGCCCTGCACCACGGCGGTGTGGCCATCGACCTGGATGCGCGCGCCCAGGCGCAGCAGCTCGTTGACGTGCATGAAACGGTTCTCGAAGATCGTCTCGGACACGCGCGCGGCGCCCGCGGCGATGCAGTTCACGGCCATGAACTGCGCCTGCATGTCGGTGGGAAAGGCCGGGTACTCGCTCGTTCGCAGGCTCACCGCGCGCGGGCGGCCGTCGGCACGCACGCGGATCCAGTCCGGCCCGCACTCGATCGACACCCCGGCCTCGCGCAGCTTGTCGAGCACGGCGTCCAGGTGGTCGGCGCGGGTGCCGCGCAGCGTCACGTCCCCGCCTGCAGCCGCCACGGCGCACAGGAAGGTGCCCGTCTCGATGCGGTCGGCGATCACGCGGTGCGGCTGCTTGGGCGCATGCAGCCGCTCCACGCCCTGGATGCGGATGCGGCGCGTGCCGTGGCCCTCGATGCGCGCGCCCATGGCGATCAGCAGTTCGGCCAGATCGGGCACCTCGGGCTCCTGCGCGGCGTTCTCGAGCACCGTCTCGCCCTCGGCCAGGCAGGCAGCCATCAGCAGGTTCTCGGTGCCCGTGACCGTGATCATGTCGGTGGTGATGCGCGCGCCCTTCAGGCGCGTGGTCTTGGCGATGATGTTGCCGCGCTCCACCGTGATCTGAGCACCCATCGCCTGCAGGCCCTTGATGTGCTGGTCCACCGGCCGCGAGCCGATGGCGCAGCCGCCGGGTAGCGACACTATGGCTACGCCGAATCGCGCCAGCAGCGGCCCGAGCACGAGGATCGAGGCGCGCATGGTCTTGACGAGCTCGTAAGGCGCCACGGGGCTGTTCACCGGGCCGGCGTCCACCACGAGGCGCCCCGGCGCCGTGCCATCGGCCTCGTCCCATTCGGCCGTGGCGCCCATCTGCCGCAGCAGTTTCATGGTCGTGCTCACGTCCATCAGGCGGGGCACGTTCTCGAAGGCCACGGGCTCGGCGCACAGAAGTGCCGCGCACAGTTCGGGCAGCGCGGCGTTCTTGGCGCCGGCGATGCGGATCTCGCCGGTCAGGCGCCGGCCGCCGCGGATGAGGAGTTTGTCCATGGGGCTGTGCGGGCGGCACAGCGGGCTGGAGGTGGCGCCGGCAGGGGCGGGCGCAACGGCCAACCCGCGGCAGCCCGCGGGTCGGTCAGGGGTGGTGGGGGGCCGCGCCGCCCTGGGCGGCGAACTCGGCGGGGGTGAGCGTCTTCATCGACAGCGCGTGGATCTGCTCGCGCATTCTATCGCCGAGCG
>JBJTVI010000507.1:0-4220 GCA_046081145.1 Rubrivivax sp. | reverse complement strand
GGGTTGAGCGCACTAAGCGGGTCCTGGTTGACCAGGGAGACGAAGCGGCCGCGCAGCGCCTGCCAGTCATCCCAGTCCCATGCGGCCGTGTCCTCGCCGCACACCAGGACCCGGCCGCCGCCAAACGTCAGGGGCGGGCGCATCAGGCCCAAGGCGAGCATCGCCATCGTGCTCTTGCCCGAACCGCTCTCCCCGATCAGGCCGAGACATTCGCCTGGCCGGATGGCGAGGCTCACCTGATCAAGGATCACGCGACCATCATAGGGGGAGCGCGCATCGGCAACACGCACGCTGACCGTGTCGAGCTCCAGCAGCGGCGCGGCGCGGACCCGTTGCTCCATGCGATCCCAACGCGCCGTCCGCTCGGCCTGCCGCCCGCGATCCCAGCGCAGGATGGCGGGCCAGCGCAGCCAGTGGCGTGGCCCATGCGTTGGCCGGCCTTCCGCGCCGTCGCGCAGCACATCGCCGAAATAGTTCAGCGCGAGCACGACAATGAGGATCGCGCAGCCGGGCGCGAGGACCAGCCAGGGCGCCTCATCCATGCTCGTGCGGCCCTCATTCAGCATCGCGCCCCATTCCGGCGCCGGCGGCGCGATGCCAAGGCCCAGGAAGGACAACGCCGATACCGCGAGGATCAAGCTGCCTAAATCGAGCAGGCCGAGCACCAGGATCGGGCCGATCAGCGTCAGCGCGATATGATGCAGCAGGATCTTCCATGTTGGTGTGCCGAGGCAGCGCGCCGCCAGCACATAGCCTTCGTTGCGGATCTGCAGCGTGAAGCCGCGGATGATGCGCGCATAGGCGGGCCAGGTGACGATCGAGATAGCGATGATGAGCGGCAGGATGCCCCCGCCCATCAGCGCCGCGACCGCAATCGCCAGCACAAGGCGCGGGAAGGCCAGCAGCACATCGATCACCTTCGTCACGATCAGATCCACCACGCCGCCGAGGAAACCCGCGATCAGGCCGATGGTGACACCCACCGCCATGACGATCATCACGGCGATGACGGCGATCGAGAGCGAGGCACGGCCGCCGTGCAGCAGGCGGGCCAGCACATCGCGTCCGAAATCATCCGTGCCGAGCCAATGCGCCGGCCCTGGCGGCAGCAGCACGCGGCTGAAATTGGTCTCCACCGGGTTCTCGACCGTGACCCAGGGTGCTGCCAACACCATGCCCACCAGCAGCAGCGCAAGGCTGAGCAGCAGGATGCCGATCAAGTCGCCGCGCAGCCTTGCGGTGAAGCGGCGCCAAGTGCGCTCAGCCACGCGGTGCCTCCTCCACGCGAATGCGCGGATCGAGCAGCCGATAGAGCAGGTCGACCCCAAAATTGATGGCGACGAACAGGCTCGCCATGGCCAGGGTGAAGCCCTGGATCACCGGGTAGTCGCGCCCAGCGATCGCCTCGATCATGTAGCGCCCGATCCCCGGCCAGGCGAAGACCGTCTCGATCACCGCCGCACCGCCGAGCAGCCCGCCCGCGACGAGTGAGGACGAGGTGAGCACCGGGATCAGCGCCGGCCGCAACGCATGGCGGAACAGTAGCACGCCGCGCGGCATGCCCTTCGCCTCGGCCATCAGGATGTAGGGCTGCGCCAGCGTATCGAGCAGGCTGGCCCGCAGCAGGCGGGATGTGGTGGCGGCGACGCCAAGGCCCAGTGTCAGCGCCGGCATCACGATGCCGGCGGGATCGCTGCGCCCGATCGCGGGAAGCCAGCCGAGCTGTATGGCAAAGAGGTAGATCAGCAGCACGCCGAGAAAGAAGCCGGGCATGGAATCACCCACCAGGCTCAGCATCCGCGTGACGTGATCCGCCGGCCGGCCGCTATACAATGCGCCCAGGATGCCGCTCGGGATCGCGATGAGCAGCATCACCACCAGCGCGGCGCCAGCGAGTTCGAGTGTCGCCGGCAGCCGGTCCGCCAACTCCTCCGCGATCGGCTGGCGGCTGCGCAGCGAGGTGCCGAGATTGCCGGACAGGATCTCCCCCAGCCAGCGCAGGTATTGCACCGGAAAGGGATCGGCGAGACCGAGCTGCGCGCGCAGCGCCTCGATATCACCGCGCGTGATCTGCGCCGTATCCGCGCCGGGCGTGACCATTGTCAGCAACACAGCCGTGGCGGGATCACCCGGGATCAGGCGCAGCAGCAGGAACACCACCACCGTGGTGCCGAACAGCACCGCGATGGCGGCTAGCGCGCGCCGCAGGGCGTAGTAGGCCACGCGGCGCGGCTACCGTGCCACGATGAACATGCCCGGCGTGATGTCGCGCGGCCGGTCGGGATCTGCCCCGCGCACCCGCGGTGCATGCGCGATGCCGATCAGGTCCGAATTGGCGACATAGATCAGGGCGTGGTCGCGCTGCACGAGCGTCTGGATCTGGCGTGCCAGGTCGAAGCGCCGCGCCTCGTCAAACTCGCCCTGCAGGTTGTCGATCAGCGCATCGACCTGCGGGTTGCTGTAGCGGCCCCAATTCTGCGTCACGCCCGTCTGATAGAAGGCACGGAGCTGCCCGTGCAGGTCACCCGTGGCCGATCCGCAGGAACAGTAGGTGGCGATCTCGAAATCGCCATCCAGCATGATCTGGTTCGACGCCGTCGGCTCCACCACGCGCAGCGTGATGCCCACGCCGATGCGCCGCCACTGCGCCTCCAGCGCCACTGCGGCGGAATGCCACCAGCCATAGGTCAGCACGCGGAACTCCAGGCGCTGGCCGTTGCGCACGCGCACGCCGTCCGGGCCCGGGCGCCAGCCAAGCTCATCCAGCAATTGCCGCGCGCGGGCGGGGTCGGAGAGCTGGCGCGTGGCGATGGCGTAGGGCAGGCCCGCGGGGAAATGGCCCGTGGCGTGGACGGCGATGGGCCGCAGCACGCCGCCCACGATCTCATCGCGATTGACGCCGAGGCTCAGCGCCTCGCGGATGCCGGCATCGGCCAGCAGCGGATGGCGGAAGTTCAGCCATACGTTCCAGGTTGTGCTGTTGACCGGGGGGAAGTTGAAGCGGTTCAGGCGCAGATAGGCTCGGCGCTGCTCGATCTGCACATTGCCGTCCATCTCCGCCTCACCGGCCTGCATGGCCAGGAAGCGCGTCTGCGGATCGACGACAAAGCGCGCCTCGATGCGGCTCAGGCGGGGGCGCGGGCCCCAATGGCCTTCGAATGGCTCGCCCACGATCAGCTCGCCGGGGATGAAGCGCGTCGGGCGGAAATAGCCGGTGAGGTCGGCCTCGCGGTGGAAGCGATCTCCCATCGCCTCGGCGGCGGCGGCGTTGTGGATGCCGACGGTGACGGTCTTGAACAGGAAGGCGGGGTCTGGCGCCGCGGTGCGGATTTCGAGCGTCGTCGGACCGGCGGCGCGGAAGCTCGCCCCTTGTAGCAAGGCGCGTGCGCGGGGATTGGCGCGCTGATGGCGTTCGAGGGCGGCGCGCACGGCCTCGGCATCCACCGCCGCGCCGCTCCAGAAGCGCGCATTGGGTTGCAGTTCTATGCGCCAAAGGGTCGGCTCCACCAGCGTCCAGCTCCGCGCAAGTGCCGGGATCAGCCTGGCGCCGTCGAGCGACTGATGCACCAGCGGTTCGGCGAAGCCGTTGTTGATGATGCGCTGCGCGTCGATGTTGATGGGGTCGAGCGAGCGCGGCATGTTCGCCGTGACAAGGCGCAGCACCTGCTCATTTACCGGCGCTGGTTGGTCGGCCCAGGTGGGCGCGGCGGCACCGGTGGCGAGCAGCCCCGCGAGTGTCAGTTTCGCAAAGCTGGCACGAAGACGCTGGAGGAAGGGCAGATACGGGACCACGACAGTCTGGCTCATCATGACAATGGTTCTCTTGCTTAGTGGATGTGGCTTGGCGGGGGGCTTCGAGGGCAAATGGACGGCGCTGCCAGTGTCGCCGCGCTCCGTCCTGAAGCTGCGGCGATCCATCAGGGTGCCTCCGTGGTCCAGCGCGGAAAGGGATCGGGGAAGCGGCCCCAGGCCTTGGGGCCGCCGCGCATCTCGTCCTGGGTCAGCAGGCATGCGTCGAGGCGCTTGCGCAGCGCGCCCTGGTCCATGCCGATGCCGATGAAGACGATCTCTTGCCGGCGGTCGCCGAAGGGCTCCCGCCAATTTGCCATCACGCCGCGGCGCCACTCGGGATCGTCCGGCCAGCGCGATTGCGGTTGTGCGGCCCACCAGAAGCCCGCTGCCTCATGCTTGCCGACCGCGCCGGCAAGCTGCCAGGAGCC
>JBJTVI010000506.1:0-5927 GCA_046081145.1 Rubrivivax sp. | reverse complement strand
CGCCGAACTCGCCCGAAACCGGGCGCCTTTTCATCTGCTCATCATCGGCGTGGAGGGCCTCAAGGCCGTCAACGACAGCCACGGATATGACGTGGTGGATATGTGTCTGCTGGAATTGACGGCCCAGCTCAAGGCTTCGATGGAGGAGGGAGATACCCTTTACCGGCTGGCCACCGATGAATTGGGGGCGATTTGCTTCGGAGACGAAGACGACGTTATTCGAAAGGCAGAGAAACTGTCGTGCCAGGTGGCCCTGCCCATCGCCCTGCGGGCGGTGCGCATCCGGCTGGGGGCATCCATCGGGCTGGTCAACGGCCTGACCCAATCCGAGGGTTTCGAGCAGCTGCTCAAACGCTGCAGCCTGGCCCTGACGCGAGCCCGTCGGCAGCGTTCCGATCGGCCCGACCGCATCGAGGCGATTCAGGTTTTCAGCCAGGATCTGGAAGCGGCAGCCTCGAGCAGGCTGATGCTGCAGGACGAATTGCGAACGGCCTTGCCGGCCGGCCAGTTCAAACTGCTGATCCAACCCAAGGTGTCCTTGGCCACAGGCAGGGTGGTGGGCGGCGAGACGCTCCTGAGATGGAACCATCCCGCCCGTGGCGTGCTGACCCCGGGAGTATTCCTGGAGGCTGCGAGCGATATTGGACTGATGCCGGCGATCGACGACTGGGTATTGCGGCACTCCATCGGGCTGGCCAAGGAGCTCGATCAGGCAGGAATCTCGACGCCCGTTTCCGTCAATCTGGGCTGTGATTCTTTCGATGATGCCTTGCTGCCCACCGGGATTGCCACTTGCCTCCAGGAGTACCAGCTGCCCCCTCACCTGCTCGAGGTCGAGATACCGGAAGGGGCGCTGATGCGGGATGTCGAGCGTGCAGTATCGATCACGACCGAGCTGCGCGTGATGGGGGTATTGCTCTCCATCGATGATTTCTGCACCGGGTATTCATCGTTCGCCTATCTGGCGCAGTTTCCCGTTCATACTCTGAAGATCGACCGCTCATTCATCCTCGAGTTGGAAAGAAGCAAGGCCAAGCAGACCATCGTCCGGGGTATCATCACCATGGCGCATCATTTGTCCCTGGATGTCGTGGCCGAGGGTGCGGAAGATACCTCGCAGATCTCGCTCCTGAAGAAGATGAGGTGCGACAAGATCCAGGGCTACTACTACGCCAGGCCCTTGGCCGTGGAGGACTTCATCGCCTTCCATCAGGAGCGGGCCGCGCGCGCCGTGCCGGCTGCCGACGCCCTTTGAGCGGCCGGCCGATGGCGGCTCGCCCTCTCTGCCCGGGGCCCCGAAACCCGTTGCGCCGATCCGACACTTTCTGAAGCCGGGGCGGTGGGTGGGGCGATTCGCGCGGCTCGTGCCGCGCGCGGCCCCCTGCAAACCCTCTGTCGACGCGTGTTGACGGCAGGCACATTGAGGGCCCACCCGAGGAGGCCCCATGTACAAGCACATCCTGCTCGCCTACGACGGCTCGGAGGCCGGCCAGCAGGCCCTGCTCGAGTCGCGCGAGATCGGGCAGTGGTCGCGGGCGCAGATGTGGCTGATTGCCGTGATGCCTTCGCCCGTGGCGAGCATCGCGGTGGAGGCGTGGACGTACGCGCCGGGCACGGAGGTGGCAGACCGTGCGCGCCACCAGGCCATCCTCGATGCGGGCGTGCAGCGGCTGCTCGAGGCGGGGCTCGACGCCACGGGGGAGCTTGTCTCCGGGCCCGCGATCGAGGAGATCGTCCGCGCGGCGCGGGCCTTCTCGGCCGACCTGATCGTGCTGGGGCACCAGCACCGCGACAGCTGGGCCGAGCGCTGGTGGCGCGGCTCGATGTCCAAGAACCTGATCGAGCACGCGCCGTGCAGCGTGCTGGTGGGGGTGCGGCCCTGATGGCCCGGGGGCCCGTACCCGAGCCGCCTCAGCCCCGCTGCAGTCCCGCTTCAGCCTCCTCGAGCCGTGCGGCCAGCCCCCCGCGCCGGTAGGCCTGACGCGCCACCGTGGCGGCCACCACCGCGTGGCTCGCGTGCAGTGCCACGCTCGAGCGGGCCCGCGTGAGCCCGGTGTAGAGAAGCTCGCGGGTAAGCACCGGCGAGAGTGAATCGGGCAGCACGAGCGCCACTGAGTCGAACTCCGAGCCCTGCGACTGGTGCACCGTCATGGCCAGGCAGGTGTCGTGCGCCGGCAGGCGGGCCGGCGCCACCGCGCGCCAGGCCTGGCCAGCGGGTGCAGGGAACCACACCATGAGCTGGCCCGCCTCGTCGGGCATGGCCAGGCCGATGTCGCCGTTGTAGAGCTGCAGCACGTAATCGTTGCTGCGCACGATCACGGGCCGGCCGGGGTACCACTCGCTCGTGGGGTCGGCATCGAAGGCGGCCAGGGTGTGGCGCACGCGCGCCTGCAGTGCCGCGTTTACCGCGACGACCCCGCGGCGCCCGGCACGCGTGGCACACAGCACGCGGTGGCGGGCGAACGCGGCTGCTGCGCGGGCCACGTCTCGCGGGGCCTCGCACAGCGCATGGAGCCAGGGCTGCCAGGGTGCAAGCAGCGCATCGAAGTCGAGCCCCGGGCGCGTGGCATCGGGCTCGAGCAACCCGATCAGCTCCTGGGCCGCGCCGGCATTCACCAGCCGCGCCAGCTTCCCGATGCCCGAGCCGGCCTCGAAGCGGTAGCTGCGGGTGAACCACACGCAGGTGTCGCGCAGCGGGCCGCCGGGCGCGGCGGCCGCCGGGGGCGGGGCATCGGGTGCCGGCGCAGGGGGCGCGGAGGAGGTGACCGTGGAAGCGGGCGTGGAGGTCGGCGTGGAAGTGGGAGTGGGTGTGGGTGTGGGTGTGGGTGTGGGTGTGGGCGGCTCGATGGCCGTAGCCGGCACCCCGGTGAGCGCGGCGAGCTCCTGCCGGCACGCGGGGCTCAGCGAAGGGTCCACGCTGAGCTCGGCGAAGACGGCGCCCGCCTCCACCGCGGCCAGCTGGTGCCGATCGCCCAGCAGCACGATGCGCGCATGCGGCGGCACGGCCTCCAGCAGGTGCACGGCCAGGGAGAGGTCGAGCATCGAGGCTTCGTCCACCACCAGCACGTCCAGCGCCAGCGGGCGCGAGGCGTCGTGGGTGAAGCCCCCGCCGGCGCGGCTGCCCAGCAGCCGGTGCACCGTGCTGGCTTGCTGCGGCAGCGCCGCGCGCAGCGCCTCGGGCAGCCGCGCACCCCGTTCACGCAGCGCCTCGAGCATGCGGGCGGCGGCCTTGCAGGTGGGGGCGGCCAGCGCGATGCGGCAGGAGGGGTCGTCGGCCAGCAGGCAGGCCAGCAGCGCCACCACGGTGGTGGTCTTGCCGGTGCCCGGCCCGCCGCTGATCACGCTCAGGCGGTTGCGGCAGGCCAGCGCCGCGGCGAGCATCTGCCAATCCGGGGCGTGGGCCGGCGCAGGCGGCGTGAAGAGCTCGGCCAGCCGCGCGCGCAGCCGCGCCCGTGCTTCCTCGTCACGCTCCACGGGCGCGCGCGCCGCCTGCAGCAGCCGTCGGGCCAGACGCTGCTCGTAGTCGTGGTAACGCGCCAGGTAGAGACGCCCGCCCGCGTCGAGCACCAGGGGATGAGGCGGCAGCGGGCCGCCTGACCGGGCATCGGCCACCACGCCGCTGGCCAGCAGGCTGCGGCGCCAGGCGCCGGGCTCACGTGGGCCGGCCTCTTGGCCCGCCAGCTCGTCCAGGCCCAGGCACACATGGCCCGAGCCGAGCGCCTCGCACACCTGTCGCGCCGCCTCGGCCGCGGCGCGCGCATCCTCGGGGCGCGCCCCGGCTCGGCGCGAGGCGGCCTCGATGCGGCGCGCCAGCCCGTCGGCAAGCCAGCCTGGCTGCTGCGGCCGCTCGTCCGTGCTCATGCGGCGGCCCCTGGTGTGGCCGGCTGCCCGCCGAGCAGGGCGCTGAGGCCCTCCACCAGCGCGGGGTCGGGGCGGTCGAAGTGCAGCCCGGCGGGGTGGCCGCTGTCATCCTGCCAGCCCGGGCGCACGCCGCGCACGAAGAGGTAAAGCGAGCCGCCCAGGTGGGCGGCCGGCTCGTAGCCGGGCAGGCAGCGCTGCAGGTGCCGGTGCAGCGCCACCGTGTAGAGCAGGTACTGCAGGCGGTAGCGCTCGGCGGCCATCTCCTGGGCCACCTGGGCCATGCCGTAGTGGGCCGGCGTGTGGCCCAGCAGGTTGGATTTCCAGTCGGCGATGAAGTAGCGCCCCTCGTGCGCGAAGACGAGGTCGATCGCGCCGGTGAGGTAGCGCCCCAGCGTGCCGGCCGAGAGGCTGGCAAGCTCGGTGTAGCCGTGCGCCGCCAGCCGGGCCGTGAGCGCCGACAGCGCGATGCCGGCAGTGGGAAAGTGAAAGGCGAGCTCGGGCAGGCGCTGCCGCGCGGGCACATCGGCCAGCCGCAGCGGCCGCGCGGTGCCCACCGGCAGCTCGGTGTGCAGCACGTCGTGCAGCATGCGGCGCAGGCGCGGCGCCAGGCTCGCGTGCCCGGGGGCCTGGCCAGCGCCCGCGCGCGGGGCTGCAGCGGGCCCGATGCGCGCAAAGCGAGCCAGCGCGCGCGCGATGGCCGCATCCCAGCCGCTCGCGTCCTGGAAGTCGATCAGCTCGAAGACGGTGTGGATGCACTGCCCGGCCTCGGCGCTGGCAGGAAAGCCCAGGATGTCGTCGGGCTCGGGGGCGTGGCCCGGCGGCGGGCCGGGGCGCGTGCGCGTGCGCTCGTCGTGATCGGTGCCGGGTGCGTCGGCCGTGGCGCGCTTGACGAGCTGGCTGTAGCTGGAAAGCCGCATGCCCCGTGGCACGGCGGCCGGGGCCTCGCGCGCGGTGGGACCCTGGGCACGGGGCTCGGCGCCGCGCAGCGGCACGGCCGGCGCATCGGCCAGGTGAGAGAGCGTGAGGGCCTGCGGCATCCGTGCGGCCAGCGCCTGCCAGGCCTGCTCCATCGCCTCGGGCGATCGCCCCTTGGCCTGTCCGAACCAATCCTCCGGGGCCCAGGCCGCCCCTTCCACCAGCCAGTGCAGCAGGCTGCGCAGGCTCTCGTTGGGCGAGCCCGCCCGGGTCGCGCTGCCACCCGTGGTGTAGCACCCCACCACCAGCACGCAGCGGTTGATGGCGCGCGTGAGGGCCACGTAGAGCAGCCGCATGCGTTCGGCCGCCCGCTCGCGCTGCAGCCGGGCCTTCACGCTGGCATCGGCCTCGCCCAGGTCGAGCACGGAGTGGCCCTCGTCGTCGTGCCAGCTGCGGCAGCCCAGGTCGTCGGGTGGATCCTGGAGCCGGCCATCCCACAGGAAGGGGCACACCACCACCGGGTACTCCAGGCCCTTGGCGCCGTGGATGGTCTGGATCTGCACGAGGTTGGCATCGGACTCCAGGCGCAGCTGCAGCTCGTCGTGCGCGGGGCCCTCGCGGCGCTGGTGCTCGAGCCAGCGCAGCAGCGCGGCCGGCGAGGGGTGCTCGACACTGGCGCCTTGCAGCGTCTCCACCAGGTGCAGCAGGTTGGTCAGGCGGCGCTCGCCATCCGGCCGGGCGAGCAGCCGTGCGGCCACGCCCTCCTGGGCCATCCACTGGCGCAGCATCACGCCCCCGCCCCGCTGCAGCCACACCTGGCGCCAGCCGGCCAGGCGCTCGATCCACCGCGCGAGGGCCGACTCGTCGGCCCCCAGGCGCTCCACCTCGTCGGCCTGCAGCCCCACGAGGGTGGTGGCCCAGCCGGTGCGCAGCGTGCCCTCGCGGGTGGGCTCGGCCACAGCCTGCAGCACGCGGGCCAGCTCCTGCGCGTCGGGGGTGGAGAAGATGCCCTCCAGGCGCGACTCCACACTGCCCACGCCGCAGGCCTGGAGCGCTTGCTTCACGAGGGCCCCCTCGCGGCGCGTGCGCACCAGCCCGGCGCTTTCTCCGGCTCTCCTCGTCCTAGCTCTTCATATCTTCTTTTCTTTCCC
>JBJTVI010000505.1:0-2662 GCA_046081145.1 Rubrivivax sp. | reverse complement strand
TGCAGCTGGGCGTGGCCGAGGTGGGGATCGCCACCGCCGCTGCCCGCCTCGCTCGCCATGAACTCCCCCCCGCCGCACCGCAGCCCGCGCCCGCCCAAGGGGCGCCTGGAGTGGCGGGCGATGCTCGGCTGGCTGGCCGAGGATGGCGTGGTGGGTGCCGAGGACGCGGCCCGCGTGGTGCAGCGCTTTGCGGGTGGGCAGTCTTCACAGCACCCGCTGTTGCGGCTGGCGGCGGCCGGCCTGGCCGACGCGCGTACCGGCCAGCCGTTGGACGTGGAGGCCCTCACCGAGTGGCTGGCCCGCCGCTGCGGCCTGGGCTACCTGCGCATCGACCCGCTGCGCGCCGATGTGGGCCGTGTGGCCGACGTGATGAGCGTGAAGTACGCCGAGAGCCGGCGCGCGCTGCCGGTGCAGCTGGGCGTGGCCGAGGTGGGGATCGCCACCGCCGAGCCGCTGGACATCGATTGGGTGGCCGAGATCGAGAGCCACACGCGCCGGCGCGTGCGGCTGGTCGTCTCCAGCCCCGAGGAGATCCGTCGCCACACGACCGAGTTCTACTCGCTGGCGCGCAGCGTGCGCGCGGCCCACAAGAGCGGCGAGGCGGCGCTGGCGCCCAACTTCGAGCAGATCGTGGAGCTCGGGCGCGCCAAGGGCCAGCTCGATGCCAACGACCAGGGCGTGGTGCAGGTGGTCGACTGGCTGTGGCAGTACGCCTTCGAGCAGCGCGCCAGCGACATCCACCTCGAGCCCCGGCGCGAGTTCGGCGCCATCCGCTTTCGCATCGACGGCGTGCTGCACACCGTCTACCAGCTGCCCCTGAGCGTGCTCGGAGCCATGATCGCGCGCGTCAAGCTGCTTGGCCGGATGGACGTGGTGGAGCGTCGCCGCCCGCTGGACGGGCGCATCAAGACGCGGCGCGCCCCGGGCTCGGAGGGCGCGGGCGCCGAGGTGGAGATGCGCCTGTCGACGCTGCCCACGGCCTTTGGCGAGAAGATGGTGATGCGCATCTTCGACCCCGACACCGCCGTCAAGCCGCTGGCGGGCCTGGGCTTTTCCAGCCACGATGCGCAGCGCTGGCAGTCGCTCATCGCGCGGCCCCACGGCATCGTGCTCGTCACCGGCCCCACCGGTAGCGGCAAGACAACGACGCTCTACGCCACGCTGCGTGCCCTGGCCACCGAGGCCGTCAACGTGACGACGATCGAGGACCCGATCGAGATGATCGAGCCCGCCTTCAACCAGACGCAGGTGCAGCCCGCGGTCGAGCTCGGCTTTGCCGAAGGCCTGCGCGCGATGATGCGCCAGGACCCGGACATCATCATGGTGGGCGAGATCCGGGATCTGCCCACCGCCGAGATGGCGATCCAGGCCGCGCTGACCGGCCACCTCGTCTTCAGCACCCTGCACACGAACGACGCCGCCAGCGCCGTCACGCGGCTGGCGGACCTGGGCGTGCCCTCCTACCTCTTTGCCGCCACCCTCAACTGCGTGCTCGCGCAGCGCTTGGTGCGCACGCTGTGCGCAGCCTGCAAGGTGGCCGACGAGCAGACCACCCGCACCGACCTGGAGGCGCTGGCGAGCCCCTGGCGCCTGGGCGGGGGCGTGCGCCCGTATCGCCCGGTGGGCTGCCTGGAGTGCCGCCATACCGGCTACCGCGGGCGTGTGGGGCTGTACGAACTGCTGGTGCTGAGCGACGCCGCCCGCACCCACGTGCACCCGGGGCAGGATGCCGCCGCCCTGCGACGCCTGGCGGTGAAGGAAGGGATGCACCCCCTGCGCGTGGCCGGCCTCATGAAGGTGGCCGAGGGGATGACGACGGTGGAGGAGGTGCTGGGCAACACCCCGGCACATGCCTGAGAGTGAAACCGCGCCCACAGGCATTAGGGTTTGCGCGCAGTCGACTATCCCGCGAGTGCACGCGGGGCCTGCCTAGAATGGTCCGGGGAGCCCTTTGAGTTCCGAGGAGTAAGACGCTTGAAGATCAAGAGCCAAAAGGACTTCTGGTCCGGCATCATGTTCATCCTCTCAGGCATCGCGTTTGCCTGGGGTGCCACGGTCTACAACTTCGGCTCCGCGGCGCGGCCCGGGCCGGGCTACTTTCCCTTCGGCCTGGGGGTCATCCTGGCCATCCTGGGCGCGATCGTCTTCTTCAAGTCGATCACGGTCGACACGCCCGATGGCGACCGGATCGAGAAGTTCGCCTGGCGCCCGATCATCGTCATCACGCTCAGCCTGATCGTGTTCGGCTTCACGCTGCCCACGCTGGGCATGTTCATCGCGCTGCCGCTGCTGGTGGCGATCTCGAGCTTCGCGGGCGACGAGTTCCATTGGGGCGAGGTGGCCATCAACGCCACCATCCTCACCGTGGGCTCCTGGGGCATCTTCAGCAAGGGGCTGGGGCTGACGATCCCGCTGTGGCCCACCATCTTCGGCCTGGCCGCCAAGTAAGGGGCGCACCATGGAACTGCTGAACAACCTGGCGCTCGGCTTCGGCGTGGCCTTCACGCTGAAGAACCTGCTCTACGCCTTCTTCGGCGCCATGCTCGGCACGCTCATCGGCGTGCTGCCCGGCCTCGGGCCGGTGGCCACGATCGCGATGCTGCTGCCCTCGATCTACGCGCTGGACGCCACGCCGGCGCTGATCATGCTGGCGGGCATCTAC
>JBJTVI010000504.1:0-7678 GCA_046081145.1 Rubrivivax sp. | reverse complement strand
CGACCATGGACGAGACCGCCAAGGTGCGGGCCTGGGTGCTGGAGAACGTGCGCGGCACGGTGCAGGCCGACATCCTGAAAGAGGACCAGGGGCAGAACACCTGCATCTTTTCCACCGAGTTCAGTCTGAAGGTGATGGGCGACATCCAGGAGTACTTCGTGCGCCACAAGGTGCGCAACTTCTACTCGGTGTCGATCTCGGGATATCACATTGCCGAGGCCGGCGCGAACCCGATCTCGCAGCTGGCGCTGACCCTCTCCAACGGCTTTACCTTCGTCGAGGCCTATCTCGCGCGCGGCATGCACATCGACGACTTCGCGCCCAACCTGTCGTTCTTCTTCAGCAACGGCATGGACCCGGAGTACACCGTGCTCGGTCGCGTGGCGCGGCGCATCTGGGCGGTGGCCATGCGCGAGCGCTACGGCGCCAACGAGCGCAGCAAGAAGCTCAAGTACCACATCCAGACGAGCGGGCGCTCGCTGCATGCGCAGGAGATCGCCTTCAACGACATCCGCACCACGCTGCAGGCGCTGATCGCCATCTACGACAACTGCAACAGCCTGCACACCAACGCCTACGACGAGGCCATCACGACCCCCACCGAAGAGAGCGTGCGCCGCGCCATGGCCATCCAGCTCATCATCAACCGCGAGTGGGGCCTGGCGAAGAACGAGAACCCGAACCAGGGCGCTTTCATCATCGATGAGCTCACCGAGCTGGTGGAGGAGGCGGTGCTGGCCGAGTTCGAGCGCATCGCCGAGCGCGGCGGGGTGCTCGGCGCGATGGAGACGGGCTACCAGCGCGGGCGTATCCAGGAGGAGAGCCTGCACTACGAGATGCTCAAGCACACCGGCGAGCATCCGATCATCGGGGTGAACACCTTCCGCAACCCCCATGGGGACCCGGTACCCGAGTCGATCGAGCTGGCCCGCTCCACCGAGGAAGAAAAGCGCTCGCAGCTGCAACGCCTGGAAGCCTTCCATACACGCCACGCCGACGCGGCGCCCGCGATGCTCGAGCGCCTGAAGCGCGCCGTCATCGACAACACCAACGTCTTCGACGTGCTGATGGATGCGGTGCGCGTGTGCAGCCTCGGGCAGATCACGCACGCCCTGTTCGAGGTGGGCGGGCAGTACCGGCGCAGCATGTGAGCGCGAGGGCGCGCCGCGCGACGCCCGCCTGCCGCGGGGGGCAAGCGGCTTGAACGAACCCGCCCTCGTGCTCGTCAACCCGGCTGCGGCCGGCGGGCGTGCGGGCGCGCTCGTGCCGGCCTTGCGCCGCTGGCTTGCCGAACATGCACCGGCCGTCCGACTCGAGGTGCCGGCCAGCGCCCAGGCCGCGCGTGACCTCGCCGCGCGCCAGGATCCGTCCCTGCGCTGCATCCTCGTGGGCGGGGACGGCACCGTACACCAGCTGCTGCCGGTGCTGTTGGGCAGCCGCCTCAGGCTGGGCCTGGTGCCGCTGGGCAGCGGCAACGACACCGCACGCGCCCTGGGCCTGCAGGGGCAGCCTTGGCAGGAAGCGCTGCGGCACGCGCTGACGGCGCCGGCGCGGCCGATCGACGTCGGTTACCTGCACACGCAGCGCGACCCGGCCCACGCCGGTGAGCCCGGGGCGCGGCATCCCCCTGCCGCAGGCGCCGGCGAGGCCGGGTCTCTCGCATCGAGCCCGGATCCACGGCCCTTCATCAGCAGCCTGGCCGCCGGGTTCGACGCCGCCGTCGGGCTGCGCGCGCTGCAGGGGCCGGCCTGGCTGCGCGGCCTGCCGCGCTACCTCTGGGCCACCTTCGGTGAGCTCGCGGCGCTGCGCCGCTGCCACGTGCGCGTCCAGGCCGACGGCCAGCCCGTGCACGAGGGCGAGGCCATCTTTGCCTCGGTGCTCAACACGCCGAGCTACGGCAGCGGCATGCCGGCCGTGCCCGATGCGCGCGTGGACGACGGCCAGCTCGATGTCCTGGTGGCCGGCGCCTTCGGACGGCTCGGGGCCTTGCGGATGCTGCCGCACCTGCTCGCGGGCACGCACCTGGGCGATGCGCGCATCCGCACCCGCGCCTTCATGGCGCTGCGGGTGGAAAGCTCGCAGCCGTGGGAGCTGGCGGCCGACGGCGAGCCAGCCGGGCGGGCTTGCCGCTGGGAAGTGCGCGTGCACGCGGGCGCGCTGCAGGCGGTGGCGGCCCCGGCAACACAGGCCGAACCGGGCGCGGCACAAAGGGCGCGACAATCCCAGGCATGACCGCCTTGCCGCTCTTTACCGCACCGGCCCGGTTCGATGATGCCCGGGCGGCGCTCGACCAGGTGCGCCAGATCTACGACGCCAGCACCACCCACCTGCGCGAGGCGCTGCAGCGCTTTGTCTCCGGCACCGACGACGGCGCGCGCGTGCGCGCCTTCTACCCCTTCGTGCGCATCCACACGCGCACGGTGGCACGCGCCGACTCGCGCCTGGCCTATGGCTTCGTGGCCGGCCCGGGCACCTACGAGACCACGCTGACCCGGCCGGACCTCTACGCCGACTACTACCTGCAGCAATTCGAACTGCTGCTGCGAAATCACGGCGTCGTACTCGAAGTGGGCACAAGCTCACAACCGATCCCCGTGCACTTCTCGCTGGGCGAGAACGATCACCTGGAGGGCAGCCTCACGCCCGAGCGCCGGCTGCTGCTGCGTGATCTCTTCGACCTGCCCGACCTGGCCGCGATGGACGACGGCATCGCCAACGGCACGCACGAGCCGGCCGCTGGCGAGCCGCACCCGCTGTCGCTCTTCACCGCGCCGCGGGTGGACTATTCGCTGCACCGCCTGCGCCACTACAGCGGCACCGCGCCCGAGCACTTCCAGCACTTCGTGCTGTTCACCAACTACCAGTTCTACATCGACGAGTTCATCAAGCTCGGCCACTCGCTGATGGCCGACCCCCACAGCGGCTACGTGGGATTCGTCGAGCCCGGCAACGTCGTGACGCGTTGCGCCGGCCAAAGCGCGCAGCTCGGTGACGCCGCGGGCACGCCCCCTCCACGGCTGCCGCAGATGCCCGCCTACCACCTGATGCGCGCCGATGGCAGCGGCGTGACGATGGTCAACATCGGCGTGGGCCCCGCCAACGCCAAGACCATCACCGACCACATCGCCGTGCTGCGCCCGCACGCCTGGATCATGCTCGGGCACTGCGCGGGCCTGCGCAACACGCAGCAGCTGGGCGACTACGTGCTGGCGCACGGCTACGTGCGCGAGGATCACGTGCTCGACGAAGAGCTTCCGCTGTGGGTGCCCATCCCCGCGCTGGCCGAAATCCAGCTCGCGCTCGAGCAGGCGGTGGCCGATGTGACGCAGCTCGGCCGCTGGGAGCTCAAGCGCATCCTGCGCACGGGCACGGTGGCCTCCACCGACAACCGCAACTGGGAGCTGCTGCCTCACCCCGGCCCCGAGCGCCGCTTCAGCCAGAGCCGCGCCGTGGCCCTGGACATGGAAAGCGCCACCATTGCCGCCAACGGCTTTCGCTTCCGGGTCCCCTACGGCACGCTGCTGTGCGTGAGCGACAAGCCCCTGCACGGCGAGATCAAGCTGCCGGGCATGGCCAACACCTTCTACCGCGAGCGCATCGACCAGCACCTGCGCATCGGGCTGCGCGCGGTGGAGCTGCTGCGCATGCAGCGCGCTGAGCAGCTGCACAGCCGCAAGTTGCGCAGCTTCGCCGAAGTCGCCTTCCAGTAGCGGCGGCTCAAGATCGGCGCAGGCACGCCGAAACCCCGGATACGACTCACGGGTTACCACCATGCTTGCCCCCCTCCAGACACCCGGCGCCGAGCCGGCCTTCATCGTCCACGCCCCGAAGGATGTGCCGGGCTGGGCGCGCCTGTTTCGCCCCGAGTACCTGCCGGTGCTCGGCAGCACCGCGGCCACCCTCGAGAACCTGCGCCGGCGCGAGGACGACATCGACGCCCGGACGCTGGCCGAGCCCCTGGGGTGCGACCCGCTCATGACGCTCAAGCTGCTGGCGCACGTCGGCCAGATGCGCCGCACCCGCCGCGAGGGCGAAGCCGAGACCGTGACCGCCAGCCTCGTGATGCTGGGGATCTCGCCCTTCTTTCGGGCCTTCGGGCGCCAGCCCACCGTCGAGGAGCACCTGCGCACGCAGCCCGAGGCCCTGGAAGGCTTCCGGGCGGTGCTGCGCCGCGCCCACCGCGCAGCCGACTTCGCGCTCGGTTTCGCCGTGCATCGCCACGACCACGATGCCGCCGTCATCTACGAGGCTGCGCTGCTGCACGATTTTGCCGAGCTGCTGCTGTGGCTGCAGGCGCCCGGCCTGGCGCTGGAGATCGCGCGGCGCCAGCGCGCCGATGCCCAGCTGCGCAGCGAGGCCGTGCAGCGCGAGGTGCTGAACATCCGCCTCGTGGACCTGCAGCACGAGCTCATGACGCAGTGGCGGCTGCCCTCGCTGCTCGTGCGCATCACCGATCACGGCGCCACGCATGATGACGCCCAGGTGCGCAACGTGCTGCTGGCCATCCAGGTGGCACGCCACAGCGCTGGCGGCTGGGACAACGCAGCCATTCCCGACGACCTGCACGAGATCGCCGACCTCCTCAAGCTCGGGGTGGAGCCCACGCTGCGGCTGCTTCGGGAGATCGACCAGGACGAGGCCTGAAGGCAGCCGGGGGCGGCTTCGGCGGGGCCCTGGCGCCCTGACTCCGCATGGCCCCGCGCCGGCGAGGTGCACCGCGGGCAGGCAGCAGCCGGGAACCGGGTGTCCTGCTACGCTCGTCGCCATGGACGAAGTGGGCCGGCGCATCCTCGATCACCTGGCGGCTGTCCAGGCCGAGCGCGCAACCCGTGCCGCAGACGCCGGGCTGGCGCAGCGGGTGAGCGCCCTCAAGGCCTTCCAGCATGCGCGGCTCGAGCGCACCTATGCCGACCTCCTGGCGGAGCCGCCGAGTGCGCCGGCGGCGCGCTTCTTCCTCGACGAGCTCTACGGCCCGCGCGACTTCAGCGCAAGAGATACGCAGTTCGCGCGTGTGGTGCCGGCCCTGGTGCGCCTCTTTCCAGGAGCGGTGGCCGCTGTCGTGGAGCGCGTGGCCGCGCTGCATGCCCTGTCGGAGCGGCTCGATACCGACATGGCGCGGGTACTGCCGCCTCCCCCGGTGGATGCCTCCAGCTATGGGCAGGCCTGGCGAACCATCGGCCAGTCCACCGCACGCGAGCACCAGATCGAGGCCGTCGTCGAGATCGGGCTGGCGCTGGAGCGCCAGGCCAGGCGCCCGCTGCTGCGCCAGACGCTGCACTGGATGCGCGGGCCGGCGCAGGCGGCCGGCCTGGCCGAGCTGCAGGCCTTTCTCGAAGCCGGGCTCGACGCCTTCGCGAGCCTGCCCAGCGCAGCCGATTTCCTCGACACCGTGAGCCGGCGCGAGCGCGCGCTGGCTGCGGAGCTTTTTGCCGGCTGCGAAGCCACCACCTGCTGAATCCCGCTACCCCCGCTCCCCTCACACCCGCCCGAGAGCCCGACCCCATGCAACGACCCTGGCTGCAGAACTATCCCCCCAACGTCCCGGCCGAGCTGCGCACGGACGTCTACCCCTCCATCGCGGCCCTGATCGAGGAGGGGTTCACCCGATACGCCGAACGCGAGGCGGCGGTGTGCCTGGGCAGCTCGCTGCGCTTCTCGCACGTCGACGAGATGTCCGAGGCCCTGGGGGCCTGGCTGCAGGCGCGCGGCCTGGAGCCCGGCGCGCGCGTCGCACTCATGATGCCCAACGTGCCGCAGTACATGGTGGCGATAGCCGCCGTGCTGCGCGCCGGCTACGTGGTGGTGAACGTCAACCCGCTCTATACCCCGCGCGAGCTCGAGCACCAGCTCAACGATTCCGGTGCGCAGGCGATCGTCATCCTCGAGAACTTCGCCCACACCCTCGAGGAGGTGATCACGCGTACCCGCGTTCGCCATGTGGTGCTGGCCGCGATGGGCGATCTCCTGGGCTGGTGGAAGGGCCGCTTCGTGACCTTTGCCGTGCGCCACCTGCGCAAGATGGTGCCCGAGTTCCGGCTGCCGATGGGCGATGGCTACAGCGTCACGCGCTTTCGCGAGGCGCTGGAGGCAGGCAGCCACCTCACACTCAAGCGTGTCGCGATCGGCCCGGATGACGTGGCCTTCCTGCAGTACACCGGAGGCACCACCGGCGTCTCCAAGGGGGCCACGCTGCTGCACCGAAACGTGGTGGCCAACGTGCTGCAGACCGAAGCCTGGTTCCGGCCCATGCTCGACCGCATCGGTGATCGCGCGCTGACCGTCGTGTGCGCGCTACCCCTGTACCACATCTTCGCGCTGACGATCTGCTACCTGATGGGCGTGCGCATGGGCGCGTGCAACATCCTGATCCCCAATCCGCGTGACATACCCGGGCTCGTGAAGGCCCTCAATGGGCGGCGTGTCAACATGTTTCCGGCCGTCAACACGCTGTTCAACGCGCTCGCGCACGACCCCGACTTTGCCCGGCTGGACTTCTCTGGGCTCGTGGTCTCCAACGGCGGGGGGATGGCGGTACAGCGCGCCACGGCCGAGAAGTGGCTCGCCGTCACGGGCTGCCCCGTGGTCGAAGGCTACGGGCTCTCCGAGACTTCACCCGTGGCCACCTCCAACCGGCTCGACCTGGAGGCCTTCACCGGCACGATCGGCCTGCCCATCCCCTCCACCGACATCGCCATCCGCGACGATGAGGGCCGGGACCTGCCCATCGGAGACCCCGGCGAGATCTGCATCCGTGGCCCGCAGGTGATGGCGGGCTACTGGAACCGCCCCGACGAGACAGCGCTCGTGATGACCGCAGACGGCTTCTTCAAGAGCGGGGACATCGGCATCATGGACGAGCGCGGCTACGTCCGCATCGTCGACCGCAAGAAGGACATGATCCTGGTCTCGGGGTTCAACGTCTACCCCACCGAGATCGAACAGGTGGTCAACCTCCACCCGGGTGTGCTCGAGTGCGCGGCCGTGGGGATCCCGGATGCCAAGTCCGGTGAGGCCGTCAAGCTCTTCGTGGTGAAGAAGGAGGCCGGCGTCTCCGAGCGCGACCTCGCCGATTACTGCAAGGAAAACTTCACCGCCTACAAGCGTCCCAAGATCATCGAGTTTCGCGACGAACTGCCCAAGAGCAACGTCGGAAAGATTCTGCGTCGGGAATTGCGCTCAGGCAGGTGAATATCAGCAGGCGCCCCCGAGGGCGCCTCAAAAGGAAAAGGCCCAGTCCATACGGACTGGGCCTTCTTGTAGTTGCCTGACAATGTCCTACTTTCACACGGGAATCCGCACTATCATCGGCGCAGAGGCGTTTCACTGTCCTGTTCGGGATGGGAAGGAGTGGGACCACCTCGCTATGGTCATCAGGCATGACTTGTCGCCGGCAGCCTGCGCTACCAGCCAATCCACAGAGTCTTTCAGACTTGATCGATAACGCCTCTCGGCATAACTTCGAAACTCACGGTCCTCGAAGTATCAAAATTATAGGGTCAAGCCTCACGAGCAATTAGTACTGGTCAGCTCAACGCATTACTGCGCTTCCACACCCAGCCTATCAACGTCCTGGTCTCGAACGACTCTTCAGGGGGCTCGAGGCCCCGGCAAGACTCATCTTGAGACGAGTTTCCCGCTTAGATGCTTTCAGCGGTTATCTCTTCCGCACTTAGCTACT
>JBJTVI010000503.1:0-3314 GCA_046081145.1 Rubrivivax sp. | reverse complement strand
CTTGCCAGCCAGGAGCTCAACAGGGTGTGGGCGCTGGACTTCATGCGGGACACGATGTACGACGGCAGACCGTTCCGGACGTTGAACGTCATCGACGAGGGCAACCGCGAAGCGCTGCGCATCGAGTGCGGCACGTCGATCCCGTCGGCGCGTGTGGTGCGGGTCATGACCCAGCTCATCGAGGTGTATGGCAAACCGCAGGCGATCCGGATGGACAACGGGCCGGAGCTCACCGCGGACAAGTTCACCGACTGGGCCAAGGAGAACGGGATCAAGCTGCTGTTCATCCAGCCTGGCAAGCCCAACCAGAACGCGTTCATCGAGCGCTTCAACCGCAGCTTCCGCGAGGAGGTGCTCAACGCGTGGCTCTTCAACGCGATCAGCGAGGTTCAGGCCGCGGCCGACGAATGGGTCGTGGACTACAACGAATACCGGCCACACGAGTCCCTGGGCGATGTGCCGCCGGTCCAGTTCAAACCCCGGGTGTTCAACGCGGAAGTCTCTACTTCTGGGTTGTCTACTTAACGGGGGAGCTTACGCGTCCACCAGCGGCCCGACAGCACCAGCCCGCCCGACTCGAAGCGACGCGTGCCCGCGAGGGGTTCGCCCTCCACGTCGCGATAGACGGTGGGCTCCTCGATGACGCGAAAGATGCTTGCATCGGCCCCCACGCCGGGTGCGAGCGTGCCGAGGTCGGGCCGGCGCAGGGCGCGGGCGGCGTTCTGCGTGGCGCAGGCGATGACGGCGGTCAACGGCATGCCCAGGGCGTGGAACTTGGCCAGCGTGTGCAGCAGGTCATGGGCCGGCCCGTCCACCGACACGACGTGCACGTCCGAGGAGATCACGTCGGGCTCGAAGCCGGCCTGCAGCATCGCGCGCGCCGTGGCGAAGCCGAGCGACCCGCCGCCATGGCCCACGTCGAAGATCACGCCGCGCTCGCGCGCGGCCGCGATCTCGGGGCGCACCCCGCCGCCCGGGCGGTGCGGTGCGTTCGGGAAGGGCCGGAAACAGTGGGTGAGGATGTCCCCCGGGCGCAGGCGCGACACCACCTCCAGCCGCGAAGGCGGCGGGTGGTCCAAGTGCGCCATGAGCGGCAGGCCGAGCTCCTCCGCCACCTCCAGGGCCATGTCCAGGGGCGAGACGCCCATGCTGCCGCTGGCGTGGCGGCCCACCCGCACCTTGATGCCGGCCACGATGTCGGCGTGCTCGCGCGCAGCCTGCACGCAGGAGCGGATGTCCAGCAGCCGCACGTCCTCGCTCTCCCCGACCATGACTGTCCTGGAAAAAGCGAAGATGCCGGCGAAAGACAGGTTGAGCAGCGGCACGATGCGAAGCGGCTGCGCCGGCTCGATGACATGGCGCCTGAAGCCCGCCAGGTTGGCGGCCCCCGCCGTCCCGGCGTCCACGAAGGTGGCCGTGCAGCCTCGCCACGCGAGCTGCGTGGCGTCCACGCCGATGGCCGTGCCGCCCCAGTAGACATGCGTGTGCAGGTCGATCAGGCCGGGGGCGACGATGTGTCCCCGCAGCTCGCGCACCTGTGCTGCGCCGGCGGGCAGATCGGGGCCGATCTCGGCCACCACGCCGTCGCGAAACCGCACATCGGCCACCCGATCCAGCCCCTGCGAGGGGTCGATCACATGGCCGCCGCGCAGCAGCAGTTCGGGCACCTCGGGGTTCATGCGTCGGCTCCTGGGGTTGCGGCCTGCCCGGCGGCCAGCGCGACCTGCTGCACCAGCAGCGCGTCGTCCTGGGGCGCCAGGGCCATGAGGTTGACCAGCAGCAGGCCGTCGTCCATGCGGCCTTCGGCCAGGTGCACGGGCGGCGACAGGGCCTGCAGGTGGCGGCTGAAGTCTGCTGCGGGCTGTGGCGTGCGCAGCGCGACCATCGGCACGGCCTGCGCCGGCGAGGCCGGCCACAGCTGCGGCGCCAGCGCCGGGGCCTGCACCTGCCAGGCCTGCGCCATGGCCTGCAGGCGCTGCGTCCACTGCCGCACCTGGGCCACCTCGTCGTGCTCGACGAAGCGCTGCAGCGCGCACAGCAAGCCGGCAATCTCCTCCTTGCCGGCCTTGAAGCCCCGGCCGATGCCATGCGTCGGCGTGCCCTTGAGCCGCGCGCGATCCACCAGGCCGGCGGGGGCCCAGGTGTGGGGGTGGACATCCATGTCCATCATCTGCAGCAGCGCCGAGCCGATGAGCTCACGCCGGCCGATCAGCATCCCCGTGGACTGCGGGCCCTGCAGCGCCTTGCCCCCGCTGAAGACCACCAGGTCGGCGCCAAGTTCGACGAAACGGCGCAGGTTGCCGCGCGGGGGCAACTGCGCGGCGGCGTCCACCACCACGGGCAGGCCATGGCGGTGCATCACCTCCAGGACCACCGGCAGCTCCAGCGCGCTCTCGGGTGAGGCCACGAAGACGAAGGCGGCGGTGTGCTCGTCCAGCGCAGCCTCGATCTCCCAGGCCTCTAGGCTGCGCACCCCTGCGCCCGTGCCCCGGTCGTTGTGGCCGATGTCGACGATGCAGCCGCCGGCCAGGCGCACGGCGTGGTCGTAGGTGTTGCGGTGCGTGCGGTGCATCAGCACGCGCGCGGGCATGCCCCGGGTGTCGGGCAGGGCGGCCATTCGCGCCGCATCCCATCCGGCCAGGCACGCAGCAGTGGCCAGTGTCAGGCCCGCCGAGGCTCCCGTGGTCACGAGCCCGGCCTCGGCGCCGGTCAGCTGCGCGATGCGGCGGCTGGCCGCGGTCTGCAACTCGGCCATGTCCACCGAACACGCAGCCGCCTCCTGCATGGCCTGCAGCACCTCGGGCGCCATGAGCGCGCCGCCCAGGCGCGTGAGCGTGCCCGCAGCGTTGAGCCGCCGCGCCACGCCCAGGCCGCCGGGAAAGGCGTTCGTCATGGTGCGGCGGGCCCTCGCACATGACAGGCCACCAGATGCCCCTGCGCCACGGCGCGCAGCTCGGGCGTCTGGCTGCGGCAGCGCTCCTGGGCGTGGGGGCAGCGGGTGTGGAAGTGGCAGCCCGAGGGCGGGTTCATGGGGCTCGGGACGTCGCCCTCGATCACCAGGCGTTCGCGCCGCGCGCGCGGGTCGGCCACGGGCGCGGCGGCCATCAGGGCCTCGGTATAGGGGTGCGTGGGCGCACTGAAGATGCGCTCGCGCGGGCCCATCTCGACGATGCGGCCTAGGTACATCACGGCGATGCGGTGGCCCACGTGCTCCACCACGCCCAGGTCGTGGGAGATGAACAGCATCGCGAGTCCGAGACGCGCCTGCAGTTCCCGCAGCAGCGCGAGGATGCCCGCCTGGACCGACACATCGA
>JBJTVI010000502.1:0-3539 GCA_046081145.1 Rubrivivax sp. | reverse complement strand
CGTCCTTGACGAACTGTGGCAGGCCCGCACCTGTGTGCGCCTCGACCCAGGCGAGGAAGGTCTCGAGCTCTTCCTGCACGACCCGATAGAGCGTGGTCTCCTCCGGCCGGTGCCGCTGGTAGGCGAAACGTCCGCCCGCCGAGGCGGGCTGCGGTGTAAGCGGATGAAGGGGGCCAGCGGAGCGCAGGCGGGGTGTGCGGGCCACGGGGCGAGCGGCGAAGCAGTGATGGCGGATCGCAGCACACCTCGGGCGCGGTGAGCGTGGCAAGCTCTGGCACCCTTCCGAATTCGTGGGGCTCTGCCTGCCGCTTTACCAGGGCGTGCTCGACCTCGACTTGCGCGGCGACAGTCTCGCCAGTCTCGCCAGCCTGGCGGTGGCGGACCGTAGCGGCGAACTGGCCGTGCTCGTTACCCTCCGCTCAACCGACGAGATGCTTGCCCTGATCGAGAGGCAGCAATTCCATGACTCGGGCTGTGGCGCCATTGATATGGCATTACTCGCCTCCGTCCTCCTGACTCCGGGTACATTGCTCTGGACGCTCGACAAGAAACTCGGCGCCTTGGCGGCACGTTTGGGCGTCGCCTTCACATACGCCGGCCGCTAGCGGTCTGCGTTGTGATGAAGGGCACCTGCCCATTGCTCGCCACCTTCCGCTTCGAGCCGGGCAGCAGCTTCGCTTCCCGGTGGCGGTGGCCTGGATGAACACGTTCGACAGCGGTGGCCGCTTCGTGCTGGCGCTCGGTGGCGGGGTCGCGGCGGTGGCAACCGCCCGCTGGCTGGCCACGGCGGAGCCGCGCACCCGCCACTGAAACCGCTTCAGGCCCCCGCCGCCACCTTGCGCTTCCACGAATCCACGTAGCCCGTCCACTCCACGCCCTCGGGCAGCGGCGCGCTCTCCACGGGATAGCGCGTGTCGATCATCACCGCCACTTCGTCGGTCTCCTTGCGACCGGCCTTGGCGCCGATGTCGAAGGCCTTGGGGTGCGGCCCGTGGGTGAAGCCGCATGGGTGCAGGGTCACCATGCCGGGGTGGATGTTGTCGCGGGAGAAGAACTCGCCGCGGTGATAGAAAATGATCTCGTCGTAGTCGTCGTTGTTGTGGAAGAAGGGCACCTTGAGCGCGCCCGGGTCCGACTCGATGGGCCGCGGCACGAAGGTGCACACCACGAAGTTGCGCCCCACGAAGGTGGTGTGGGCCGAGGGCGGCAGGTGATAGCGGTGGCTCATGAGCGGGCGGATGTCGCGCCAGTTCACCTTCACCGGCACCAGGTCGCCGTGCCAGCCCAGGGCATCCAACGGGTTGAAGGGGTAGTCGATGGTGGACAGCTGCCCGCGGCGCTTCACCACTACCCGCGTGGCGTGCTCGCCCTGCTGGCGGCGGAACAGCTCGTCCATGCGCGGGGTCTCCAGCACCGCCGGGTCGAAGATGGCGTGCGGCCCGAGCATGCCCTTCTCGGGCAGCTGGTACGAGCCCTCGGTGCACTCCAGCAGCAGCATGGCGGTGGGCTCGGCGGGCTCGATGCGCCACAGGGCGCCGCGCGGCAGCACGATGTAGTCGCCGTCGCGGTAGGTCAGGTGGCCCCAGTCGCAGAACAGGCTGCCCGCGCCGGCGTGCACGAACAGCAGCTCGTCGCCGTCGGAGTTGCGCGCCAGGTGGGGCATGGGCTGCTCGCAGGTCCACCAGCGCAGCTTCATGTCGGCGTTGTGCAGGAAGGCCGCCGCCTGCCAGGGGCTGTCGGCGCGCGCGGGCAGCAGGTTCAGGTCGTAGGCGTGGGGGGCAAGCGGGCCGTCGAAGCGCTCCCAGGCGGTGGGCGGGTGACGATGGTGGAAGTGGGCGCTCGGGCCGAAGAAGCCCTCCTTGCCCATCTCGCGCTCGAAGGTGCCCGGCGGCAGGTCGGCGTGGGCCTGGCGGGAGAATTCCCCGTCGCTGCGCGGCAGCGTGATCCAGCGTTTCATGGTCATTCCTCCTTCAGATCGAGGGCGGCGCGGGCCGCGGCAAGGGCCTCGCGCAGCACCCCCAGGTCGCCCACGTGGTTGGCGAGCAGCAGGATCAGCCGGGCGTTGAGCGCGGCGCTGCCGGCTTCGTCGAGGCCGGCGTGGGCCTCGATGAGCGCCTGGTAGAAGTCATCGGGCGCGGCCAGGTTGGGGCCGGTTTCAAGCGGCATGAGGCAAGGCCTCGGCAAGGCCCTGGGCGCGGCGCAGGGCAAGGCCCACGGCGCCGGGGGTCCAGCGCTTCCAGCGCGCCGCCAGGTGCTGGTCAGGCCGCAGCAGCACCAGCGTGCCCGGCGTGGCACCCAGCCGCGCGGCCACCAGACCCTCGGCATCTTCCAGCACCTGCACCCCCTGCCACACGGCGCCCGCCGGGCCGGCCGCGCCCGGGGGCACCACCACGCTTAGGCGCACGCCGCCCTCCACGACATCGGCCAGCCGGCGCAACTCGGCCGCCACGGGCTCGTTCAGGCCGGACGCGAACAGCAGCGCGTCGAAGCGCCCGCCCGTGCAGGCCAGCAGCCAGTCCTCGCGTCCCTGGCGGCGCACCGGTGCGTCGCTGAGCGGCGCGCCCAGGCGCATGGGTCCGTCGAAAGCCTCGGCATCCGGGGTGTGCAGCCCGCCGGGCGCGTAGGTGCTGGGCGCCGAGAGCCGGCCGCTGTTCACCAGCCGCCGGGCGAAGGGATGGTCGCGGGCGAGCTGCAGCACGGCGTCGCGGAACAGCCGGCTTGCGGGGCTCTTGGGGGTGATGAAGTCGGTGGAGCGGGTGGAGTTGAGGATGTTCTCGTCGGCGGCGGCCACGCGCTCCGCGTCGTAGGTTTGCAGCAGCGCGGCGGGCGATTCGCCACGCACCACGCGCGCGAGCTTCCAGCCCAGGTTGTCGGCGTCCTGGATGCCCGAGTTGGCACCGCGCGCGCCGAAGGGCGACACCTGGTGGGCCGCGTCGCCAGCGAAGATCACCCGCCCGTGCAGGAAGCGGTCGAGCCGCCGGCACTGGAAGGTGTACACGGACACCCACTCCAGCGTGAACGGCCGCTCGTCGCCCAGCATGGCGCGGATGCGCGGGATCACCCGCTCGGGCTTGCGCTCCTCCTCGGGGTCGGCGTCCCAGCCCAGCTGGAAGTCGATGCGCCACACGTCGTCGGCTTGGCGGTGCAGCAGCACCGACTGGTTGCGGTGGAAGGGCGGGTCGAACCAGAACCAGCGCTCGGCCGGGAACTGCGCCTTCATCACCACGTCGGCGATCAGGAAGCGGTCCCGGAAGACCTGGCCCTCGATGTCCAGCCCGAGCATCGTGCGCACCGGGCTGCGCGCGCCGTCGCACACCACCAGCCAGTCGGCCTGCAGCGCGTAGTCGCCGTCGGGCGTGCGCACCTGCAGTGCCACGCCGTCGGCGCCGGGCTCGACCGCCACGACCTTGTGCTTCCAGCGCATCTCGACGCCGGCGGACTCGCAGCGCGCGACCTGGTACTGCTCCAGGTAGTACTGCTGCAGGTTGACCATGCCCGGCCGCTTGTGGCCCGGCTCGGGCAGCAGGTTGAAGTTGAAG
>JBJTVI010000501.1:0-3140 GCA_046081145.1 Rubrivivax sp. | reverse complement strand
CGTGGGCGAGCAGCGTGCGCGGGCCAGCGCCGAAGGCCAGGGTGAAGACGCGGTTGCCGTCGATGTCCAGGAACATGGTGCCCTCCGCTGCGGCCGTGTGGCAGGCCGGCTCTGCCCTGCTGATGGCAGCAACGGCGCGCGGCGCTGCTGCTGCGCGGCCGGGCGTTGCTCGACGTGCGCGCGCTGGCCGCGCAGGTGCGCGTGCCCACGCTCGTGCTGCACGGCGAAGGCGACCGCGCCTGCCCCATCGCGCTGGGCCACGAGATGGCCGCAGCGATTCCGGGCGCGCGCTTCGAGTCGCTTGCCTCGGCCAACCACGTGCCGCTGGGCCACGAGCCGGCCTTCGAGCGCTTCTGCGAGGCGGTGGTCGGCTTCATCACGGGTGCCTCGCGCCCGCCGGCGCTCACCCCGCGCGAGCGCGCGCTGGCCGCCCTCGTCGCGCAGGGGCTGGACAACGCGCAGATCGGCGCCCAGTTGGGCGTGGCCGACAAGACGGTGCGCAACGCACTGTCCACGCTCTACGCCAAGCTCGGCGTGGACAGCCGCGCCCGCGCGGTGGCCCGCTCCCGGGACTTGGGCCTGTAAAGGCCGCCCCACCGGGACACCCGCCCCGTGGCCGGCGCCGCGCGCCGGTGCTGCAATCAGCCGGGCAGAGCCGGCCTGCCACACGGCCGCAGCGGAGGGCACCATGTTCCTGGACATCGACGGCAACCGCGTCTTCACCCTGGCCTTCGGCGCTGGCCCGCGCACGCTGCTCGCCCACGGCGGCTGGATCAGCAACGTCGAGGATTGGCTCGCCACGCTCGCGCCACTGAGCCAGCGCTGGCGCACCCTCACCTACGACCACCGCGGCGCGGGCCTGACCCGCGTGCCGGTCGAGCGCATCTCCACCGAGGCGCTGGTGGACGATGTGTTTCGCGTGATGGACGCCTACGGTGTCGAGCGCTGCGTGCTGGCCGGCTTCTCGCGCGGCAGCGTGGTGGCGATGCGTGCCGCGCTCGCCCACCCCGAGCGCTTCGACGGCCTCGTGCTGATGAACGGCTGCGGCGAGGTGCGCTCGCCGCAGCTGCCCGCCACACCCCGCCGCCCGCCCTCCACCTGGCCGGGCGCGACACACGCCGACCGGATGCACTGGTTCGTCGAGCGCTGCACGCCCGAGCCCGACGCCGAGCACATCCGCCGCTGGGGCGACTCCATCCTGGCACGGGCCACGCCCGAGGCCGCCGAGCGGCTCTTCATGATGGAAGCCGAGCACCCCGTGGACTGGCCGGCCGTCCTGCCGCAGCTGCGCCTGCCCACGCTGGTGGTGCACGGCGAGCTCGACGCCTTCTACGCCTTCGAGCACATGCGCTACACCGCCTCGCTGATCCCCGACTGCGAGCTCGTGGTCATGGAAGGCTCCGGCCACCTGCCCACGCTGACGCGCCCGCTCGAGGTGGCCGCGCACATCGAGGGCTTCTTTGCCCGGCGGGGCATCTGATCACCCAGGGCCTGCAGCCCGCCAACCCGGAGACAACGATGTTCAAGGTATCCGTGATGTACCCCAACCAGGCCGGCGCGACCTTCGACCACGCCTACTACCGCGACCGCCACATGCCGATGGTGGCCGAAAAGCTCGGCGCCGCGCTCGTGCGCTACACCGTCGACAAGGGCCTGGCAGGTGGCGCCCCCGGCTCGCCGCCGGCCTTCCTTGCCTCCTGCGCCCTGTACCTGGAGTCGCTCGAGCCCTTCCAGGCCACGATGGCCACGCACGGCGCGGCGATCATGGCCGACATCCCGAACTACACGAACGTGGCGCCGCAGATCGAGATCGGCGAGGTGGTGGTGGGCTGAGCCCGCGCGGCCACCGGACACTGCTCAGACGAAGCCGAGGTTGCGCGTCGAAAAATTGCGCAGGTTCGGAAAGATCGTCTCGACCTGCGTGGTCGACAGCCCGAACCAGCTGGCAAGCGTGCCCGCGTACTGGTCAACCGCCAGGGTGGGGATCAGGATGTTGCCCGCCATGTTGGGGTTGGAGAAGGTGCTGCTGTCCACACCCAGCGTGGGGAACTGCCCGTAGATGCTGCCGCCTTTCACGGCCCCTCCCATGACGAGGTGATGCGAGCCCCAGGCATGGTCGGTGCCGTCCCCATTGGAGGTGAAGGTGCGGCAGAAGTCCGAAGCCGTGAAGGTGGTGACCTGTGCGCGCCGGTCCACCCCGTTGAGGTTGGCCAGCGTGGCATCGAAGTAGGCCAGCGCATGCCCCAGCCGCGCCAGCAGTTGCGGCTGCGCGGTGTTCTGGAAATCGTGATTGTCGAAGCCGCCGATGCTCACGAAGAAGACCTGCCGCGTCACGCCGAGCGAGGCCTGAGCAGCCACCATCCGCGCCACCGCCTGCAACTGCACCGCCAGGGCGTTGGTCTCGTTGGCTCGGGTGACCGGGTTGAGCAGCGGCGCGGGCGCGGGAATCGTGGAGACGGCCGGGCTCGCGAAAGTGGCGTTGAGCAGAGCGGCCGTGTCCATCGAGCGGATGACCTTGCCGCCGTAGTCCTTCATGAAGGGGCTGGCGCTTGAGGTGTCGCGGATGATCGACTGCACGCGCGCTCCGGCGTTGGGCGCCCCGAAGAGCGTGGCCGTGGGACTGGCGGCCGAGGTGATCGACACGGCCGGCGTGGCGCTCGTCGTCATCTGGTACTGGATGACGTTCTGCCCGGCCAGGAAGACCGTATTGCCGGCCGTGGAGATGGCGGTGAAGACGCCGTTGGAGGTGTTGGCCGAAAGGATCTGGTCGGCGATCAGGCCGCCCCAGCCCTTGCGCGCACCCTCGCCCGCGCCAGACTGCCAGGTCGACTGCTGGTCGTTGTGCGACATCAGGTTGCGCGGCAGCGGCACCGTGCGCCCGGTGTACTGCGCCTTGGTGGTGGGCTGTATCAGCGGGCCGACGTTGACCGCCGCAGCCAGCCGGCCAGCCGCCCACAGTGGCGCAGCCGCCGCCAGGTGCGGCGTGAGCGCGAAGGTGCGAGCCGTGGCGTTGGTACCCGCCGGCACGGGATTGGGGGTGGCCGACGTGACCGGCAGCACCCCGCCCCAAGCCTCGGGCATCTGGTAGGCCGTGTTGTTGGCCGGCAGCGTGCGCCCGGTCATGGTGTTGGTGCCGCCAG
>JBJTVI010000500.1:0-9293 GCA_046081145.1 Rubrivivax sp. | reverse complement strand
GTGATGCGCACGCGTGTTGAAGGACGGGCAGAACTATGCAAAGTGAGATCCTCGTGATCGGCGGTAGGCCCCTCGCAGAGACGCCTCCCGGGTTGGCGACCTACGCATAGTTGAGAACTACGCATAGGGGTCGGAATGGTCAGTTCCCCTCGAGCGGGACCGGTCCTTCGTACGGCTTCATCCGGCCCACTCCGTTGGACGACCGGTTCAGGAGGCCCTCCGGCCGCTCGTGTCGCCGGTCGTCGAATGACCGGTGTTGCCGATCACCGTCGTTCTGCCGTCGCCCCCCGAATGACCGGGTCCAGTCTGAAGCTGCCGAACGGAAGTAGTAAGTTCGGCGGTATGGGGGTAAGGGTTGGCCCTGTTACCCGCCCGCGGAGCCCTCGGCTGCCAGCGCAAAGGCCGCCTTTGACAACTCGCCAGACGTCTTAAGCCCCAGCTTGCGCTTGATACTGGCGCGGTGGGTCTCGACCGTGTGCACGCTGCGGTTCAAGGTGCGGGCGATCTCGCCAGTCTTCAGGCCGCGAGCGATCAGCCGCAGCACTTCGAGTTCACGGTCGCTCAGCCCCTGCACGTCCGACACCGCCGCCGACTCCGGCGCGGCGGATCCGGAGGCCAGCCGTTCCAGCAAGTCGGTGGCAATTGCGTCACTGAGGTAGATGTTGCCGGCGCGCACGCCGCGCAACGCAGTCACGATCTTGCGCGTCGCTTCATGCTTCATCACATAGCCGCGGGCGCCGGCACGCAAGGCGCGTTCGGCGTGCAGGCGCTCGTCGTGCATCGACAGCACCAGGCAGCGCACCTGCGGATGGCGGGTGCGCGCCATGCGGATCAGCTCCAGGCCGTTGCGGTTGTCCAGCGACAGGTCCACCACCATGATGTCCACGGGACGCTCGGCCAGCAGGGCCAGCGCCTCGTTGACGCTGCCGGCCTCCCCGCACACCACCAGGTCCGCCTCGCGCCCGATCAGGTGGGCGATGCCATGGCGCAGGATGGGGTGATCGTCGACCAGCAGCACCTGCGAGGGTGGCTGGGCCATGTGCGAGGATTCTGCAGGCGTCATGCGGGCCGCCCTGGCGCCTTGGCCATGCCGCCGTTCCAGGTGACGGTCAGCAGCCAATCCGGGCCCTGCGGGCCGGCCTGCAGGCGGGCCTGGATCAACTGTGCGCGGTGTTGCATGATGCGCAGGCCGATGCCGGCGTCACCTTCCCGCGCCGCCGCGGCATCGGTCGCAAGCAGCGGGTTGCGCACGCTTAGCCGCAGCCCGTCGGGCGCGCGGTGCAGCGCCACCGTGATCGGTGCGCCGGGCGCGTGCTTGACGGCATTGTTCACCCCCTCCTGGGCCATGCGGTAGAGGTGGATCGCGGTGTCGTGGTCCTCCAGATCCACCGGCTCGGGGCAGACCAGGGTGCAGGGCCGCCGAAGCTGCCGCCGGGTCGTGTCGGCCAGCTGCTGCAGGGCCGCCATCAGCCCGTCCTCGCCGATCTCGACAGGGAACAGCCCGCGCGCCAGCAGACGCGTCTGCGCCACCGCATCACTCACCATCGCCTCCACATGCTCGGCACTGCGCTGCGCTGTGGTGGCACCCGCGGCCTCCAGATCGCGCGCGAGCAGTTCGGCTTGGATGGCGGCAGCGGTGAGGTGCTGGCCCAGCCCGTCGTGCAGTTCCTGGCCGAAGCGCTGCTGCTCCTGCTCGCTGACCCGGATCAGCTCGGCTCCCAGGCGTTGGCGTTCGGCCATCTCGGCCTGCAGGGCCGCGTTGGCGCCGGCCAGATCGCGGGTGCGCTCGGCCACGCGGGCCTCCAGCTGTCGGCGAGCGTGGCGCAGCGCCTCGGCGGCCTCGACCCGGGCGCTGATGTCAACGCCCGAGACGATGGAATGCGTCATCCGCCCGTTGGCATCGCGCAGGGCGGTGGCGGTCCAGGACACGGTGATCGGCGGCCCGCCGCGGCGACGCAGGGCGCTGTCGTGGCGCGCGCTGTCGCTCAGCTTCAGGCGTAGCAGCTCGGCATGGCCGCGCACCTTGGCATGTTGGTCTTCCGGGATCAACGCTTCCTCGAAGCCCCGGCCCATCAGTTCGGCTGAGCTGAACCCGGTGCAACGCTCGAAGCTGCGGTTCACCCGCTGGATACGCCCGGCGTCGTCGAGCACCACCACCAGCGCACCTTCGGCGTCCAGCACCGCCTCGCCGAAGTCACGGTCGCGGATGGCCTGCGCACGCGCCAAGTCGCGCTCGCTCTGCGACGCGGCCAGCAGCAAGCCGGTGACGGTGATGACGTTGGCGAAGACCCACCAGCGCAGAAGGCTGCCGGTCTGCCCGCCGTCGACGAAGGGGCCGACGCCGCGCACCGTGCTCCAGATCGCCATGCCCGTGACCAGCAATGTCACCAGCGTGGCGCCGCGCAGGCCGAAGCGCAGCGCTGCCCACACCGCCAGCGGAAACAGCGCCATCGCAGCCGGGTAGTAGCCGGGACCGACCGGCCGGGGCGCCAGCGCATCGGAGAACACCAGTGCCGACAGCACGCCCAGGCCGGCCAGCAGGGCCACAGCCTCCGCCCGCCGCGGCGTGGCCAGGCCCGGCGGTGGCTGCCACCAGGCCAGCAGCAGCGGCGACAGCACGACGACGCCGGTCGCATCACCCATCCACCACTGCAGCCACACGGCGGCGTAGCCCGCACGGTCGATCACACCGTCCAGCCACAGTGCGGCGGGTCCGATGCAGGCGCTGATGGCGGCGCCGGCGGTGCCCAGCGCGAGCAGGGCCACGACGTCGCGTACCCGCTCCAGCCGGTGGTCGAAACCCAGCCGGCGCAGCGCGACCAGGCAGAACACGGTCTGCGCGATGTTGCCGGCCGAGATGCCCAGCACCGCGGCCAATGACGCACCGGTGCCGGCGTTGGCGATCAGGTCTCCGAGCACGATGCCGGGCCACAACCTTGGCCCCCAGCGCAGGAACACGAACAGGCTGATGCCGGTGGGCGCCCAGATCAGCGTGACGTTGGGCGCGATGCTGGAATACGCCAGGCCGAGCCGGGCGGCCGCGCCGTACAGGGCGCCGAACAGCAGGCACTCCAGCAGCCAGGGCGGCCACGCCGGCCACACCCGCGGCAGCCCCGCGAGGGAGGCGACGCGTGCTGCCAGTGCGGGGACGCCCATCGTGAACGGCTTGGTGAGGTGGATCAGTCGAACTGCAGCATAGCCGCAGGCATTAGTCGTCGATCAGGAAGATCGCGTCAACTTCGACCGCCGCACGGCGCGGCAGGCTGGCCACGCCCACCGCGGTGCGCGCATGCCGGCCCACTTCGCCCATCAGTGCGACGATCAGGTCCGACGCCCCGTTGACAACGGCCGGCGCGAACTCGAAGTCGGGCTCGCAATTGACGAAACCGCCGAGCCGCAGGCACTGGCGCACCCGGTCGAGATCGCCGTCGCAGGCCAGCTTCAGGCAGGCGAGCAGGTTCAGTGCGCACAAGCGCGCGGCCTGCTGGCCGGTGGCGACGTCGAACTCGCGCCCCAGCTTGCCGACGAAGGGCACGGTGCCGTTCCATTCGTTCACCTGGCCCGCCAGGTAGACCGTGCAGTCAGCCCGCTGCCAGGGCACGAAGTTGGCAATCGGCGTGGGTGCCACCGGCAGTTCCAGGCCCAACTCGGCCAGGCGGGCTTCGATGCGGCTCACGCGTTCAGGCCCTGCTTCAGGGCTGCCGAATCCGTCATAAAGCCGTACAGCAGCTTCACGTTGTACTCAGTGGCCTGCATGCAAAACGCCGGCGAGGTGGTGCCCACGCAATCTCGCAGCATCAGCACGTCGTAGCCGAGGAAGCTGGCGTCCTCCAACGTCGTCATCACGCACTGGTCGGCGTTGACCCCGGCGAAGAACAGCGTGCACACGCCCATATTGCGCAGGATGCTGTCGAGCTCGGTGTCCCAGAAGCCGCTGAAGCGGTGCTTGGTGACGTGGATGTCCTGCGCGCCCGGGTTCAGCTCGTCGACGATCTGCGCCCCCCACGAGCCCTTGCGCAAGATCTCGGCGCCGCCGGGAATCTGCTCGCCGAGGCCGGCGCCCTCGCCGTCCTGCGTGTGCGCGTGCAGCAGCGAGGGGTGGATGTTGAGCAGGTCACTCCGCACGCCCCAGTTGAGCCAGACGATCGGCACGCCCTGCGCGCGCAGCACCGGCACCAGCGCCTGCAACGGCGCGATCGGCGCGCGGTCGGGCGTGATGTCGATACCGCGGTAGTCCAGGTAGCCGCCCTTGGCGCAGAAGTCGTTCTGCATGTCGACGACGACCAGCGCGCTGCGATGCGCGTCGACCGTCACCGACTGCGGCTCGGCCGCGAGCATCACCGCGCGCACCGGCCGCCGATCCGCCCGCGACAGGTCGGCGTGCCGGCCGTCCACTCGCCAGCGGTTGGCGGGGTGGGAGCCCATCGGCTTCATGGTGCTCCCTTCCATCACTTCACCGTCCCGATCACGCCCTTGACGAAGAACTGCATGCTCTCCAGCTGCTCCATCGGCATCGGCGCGCCGGCGGCGAGCAGGGGCTTGCCGTCCTGCGACGTCATCGGGCCGGCCCAGACCTTGAACTTGTCGGCGAGGATCTCCTTCTTCTTCGCCAGGATGGTCTTGCGCACGCCCTCGGGCACGGCCGGGCCGAACTTGTCGAGCACCACGGTGCCTTCCTTCAGGTCGCCGCGCACGTGGCTGGGCTTCCAGGTGCCGGCCTCGATCTCCTTGACCAGCTTCAGCATCATCGGGCCCCAGTTCCACGAGGCGCCGGTCAGCACCGCCTTCGGCGCCAGGTGCGACACGTCGACGTCCTTGCCGACGACATGGGCGCCGCGCTTCTCGGCCGTCTGCGCATAGGTCATCGGGCTGTCGACCTGGCCTCCGATCACGTCTATACCGGCGTCGATCAGCGAATTGGCGGCCTCGGCCTCCTTCGGCGGCAGCAGCCAGCCGCCAGTCCACACCACGGTGGTCGTGACCTTCGGGTTGACCGACTGGGCGCCGAGCGTGAAGGCGTTGATCGAGCGCACCACCTGCGGGATCGGGAAGGCGCCGATGAAGCCGAGCTTGCCGCTCTTGCTGACCGCGCCGGCGGCCATGCCGGCGAGGTACATCGCGTCGTCGGAGTTGGCCCAGTAGGTTCCGACGTTGCTGCCGGTCTTCAGCCCGCCGGCATGCAGGAACGCGACCTTCGGATACTTCTTGCCGAGGCCGATGGCGTAATCGAGGTAGCCGTAGCTGGTGGCGAAGATGATGTTCGCGCCCGACTTGATCATGCGCTCCATCACCTTCTCGACCTCGGCGGTCTCGGGGATGTTCTCCACGTGCAGCGTCTTCGTGCCGGGCAGGTTCTTCTTGACGTACTGCCGGCCGAGGTCCATCGAGGTGTTGTAGCCGAAGTCCTTCTCGGGGCCGACGTAGATGTAGCCGATGGTCGACGGCGCTGCCTGCGCCACGAGGGCAGGCAGCGCGAGCGCGGCAGCGATCGCGAGAAGGCTGAGGCGGCGGTTGGGTGTCATGGTGAGTCCTTTCATGGTGGGAGGGGCAGGGGGACGGGGAACTCAGCGTTCGAACACCGCGCGCAGTCCGGCGGGCGCGCCGCCGCCTTGCGGGCGGTGGCGCAGGCTGGCGCAGGTGAAGGTGAAGACGACCAGGCTCGCCACGTAGGGAAGCATGTGCAGCAGGTGCGCGGACACCGCGCTATCGGCCGCCTGCAGCCGCAGCGCCAGCGCCTCGCCGAGCCCGAAAAGAAGCGCTGCCGGCAGGCACAGCCAGGGGTTCCAGCGCGCGACGATGACGAGGCCAACGGCCACCAGGCCGCGTCCGGCGGTCATGCCCTCTGCCCAACTGCGCGTCGTGTCGATCGACAACGCCGCACCGCCGAGCCCCGAGAACAGGCCACCGACGACGATACCGCCGACCACCACGCGCCACGGCACGATGCCGAGCGCGAGGGCGCTGGCCTCGGACTCGCCGACCGCGCGCCAGCGCAGCCCGCTACGCGTGCGGAACAGCCACAGCGCCGTCAGCGGCACCAGCAGGAGCGCCAGCACGACGGTGGGCGTGAGGCCGCCCGCGCCGAGAGAGAAGCCCTCGATGCGCACGCCGACGAACTGGCTGCCGACATACGCGCTGAGGCCGAAGCCGAGCATCCACACCGCCAACCCGCTGGCGAACTGGTTCGCGTCGGCGGCCACCGTCAGCCAGGCGTACACGGCGGACAGCGCCGCACCGGCGAGCGCCCCGCCGACGAGGCCCAGCCAGGGGTTGCCGGTGACCGCGACGGTGGCGTAGCCGGCCACAGCGCCGACCAGCATCTGGCCCTCGACCCCGAGGTTGATGCGGCCGACGCGCTGGGTCAGGCACTCGCCGAGCAGCGCCAGCAGCAACGGCGCAGCGCTGCGCAGTACCGAGACCAGCAGGCCGCCGAACAGGAGGTCGGTGTCAGACATGGCGCGCTGCCCTGCCCGGCCGCCAGCGTGCCGCCGCGCCGAGCACGGCGACGAACAGCAGCCCCTGCACGACGAGCGTGACCGACGAGGGCACCCGTGCGCTCATCTGCAGCCCGTCGCCCGAGGCCAGCAGCGCGCCGACGAAGAGCGACATCCACACCGCGCGCCCGACGCGGTTGCCGGCAAGCCAGGCGACGAGGAAACCGCTCAACCCGGCGCCCTGCGACAGATCCGACTGCAGGCGCCCCTGCACCACCGAGGCCTCGGCGATGCCGGCCAGCCCGGCCAGCGTGCCGCCGATGGCCATCGTCAGAAGCACTTGGCGCGGGATGCTCAGCCCGGTCACGTGCTCGAGCCGCGGGTTGCTGCACAGCACGTCGAGGCTCAGGCCCCAGCGCGTGCGATTCAGCAGGAAGTACAGCAGCGTCGCGACCGCCAACGCCATCAGCAGGCCGGCATGCACGCGGCTGTCGGCCAGCGTGGGCAGGCGCGCCACCTCCGGAAACTCGATCGTCGCCGGCCAGCCCTGGCTCTGCGGGTTCTTCCAGGCGCCGTAGACCAGCCAGGTGACCGCCAGTGCCGCGACGTAGTTCAGCATCAGCGTCGAGATCGTCTCGTTCACACCTGCCGTGTTGCGCAGCAGGGCGGGCAGCAGCGCCCACAGCGCACCACCGGCCATGCCGCCCAGCAGCACGGCGGGCAGCAGCAGCGCCTCGGGGCCCGTCCAGGCCAGCATCACGCCGGTGCCGGCGATCGCGCCTAGGTAGAGCTGGCCCTCGGCGCCGACCGAGATCAGCCCGAGCCTCGCCGGCACCAGCGTGGCCAGCGCACACAGCAGGATGGGCGTGGCGCGCAGCAGCGATTCGCCGAGGGCGTAGCCGCTGCCGGCCGCGGCCCGCGCGATCTCGACGAACATCGTTCCGGGGTTGCGGCCGATCAGCAGGAAAAAGGCCCCCGCGAGTGCGACGAAGAGCAGCACGCCGCGCAGCGCGCGACGCGCCGCCGCCCAGCGGTCCGATCCAGACGGGCTCACGCGAGCACCTCGTCCCGCGGCGCAGGCGCCCCGTCGGCGGCCGCGCGCAGCTGCCCGGTCATCCAGCCACCGACCTCGATGGCGCTGGTCTGCCAGGCGTCGAGCACGCGCACGACGCGCCCCTCGAAGAAGACGGCGATTCGGTGCGCGTGCTGCAGCAGGTCGTCGAGATCCTCGGAGATCCACAGCACAGCGGCGCCGTCGCGTGCCAGACCGAACAGCGTCTCGTAGACCTGCGCGGTAGCGCTCACGTCCAGCCCCATCGTCGGATAGCAGGCCACCACCGCCGCGGGCCCATGCGACAGCTCGCGCGCCGCGACCAGCTTCTGCAGGTTGCCTCCCGACAGCGCGCCGGCCGCAGCCGACGGGTCGGCCGGTCGCACCGCGAAGCGGTCGAGCAATCCCTGCGCCCGCTTTGCCAGAGCGGCGTGGTCCACCACCAAGGGCAGCGCGCCGATGCCCTTGAGCGCCAGGTTGACAGCCAGCGACAGCGTGGGCGCCACCGCGTTGCGCAGCGGCTCGGCCGGAATGACGCCAAGCTGAGGCGACGGCCGCAGCGCGCGGCGCGGAGCGCGCAGCAGTTCGCCGTCGAGGATGACTTCGCCCGCGTCGAGCGCGCGAGCGCCGGCGATCGCTTCGGCCAGTTCGGCCTGCCCGCCGCCAGAGATGCCGGCGACGCCGAGGATCTCGCCACGGCGGACCTGCAGGTCGACGCCGCGCGCCGCGCCGACGCCCACGTCCTTGATCCACAGCCGCACGGGCTGGGTTGCCGCCGGGCCGGCCGGCGCGCGCACCGCCGCCGGTGCGCGGCCGACCATCCAGCCGACGATGCGGGCGTCGTCGGCCTCGGCCACCGGGGTCTGGGCGACGACGCGGCCGGCGCGCATCACCGCCACCTCGTCGGCGCAGGCGCGCACGTCGGCCAGTTTGTGGGTGATCAGCACCACGGCCACGCCCTCGTCGGCCAGCGCGCGGATCAGTACCCACAGGCGCTGCGCCTCGGCCGGCGCGAGCGCCGCGCTGGGCTCGTCGAGGATCACGCAGCGCGCCTCGCGCAGCCGCAGCTTCACCAGCTCCACCAACTGCAGCTGGCTGACGCCGAGATCCGCCACCATCGCCTCGGCGGGAACACCGGGTGCGATCGCCTGCAGCCGGGCGTCGAGCGCACGCAGGGCACGTGCGCGTCGGCCGACCCACCAGCCGCAGGCCTCCAAGGCCAGCGCAAGGTTCTCGCGTACGGTGAGTGCCGGGATCAAGCTGGACTGCTGGAACACCATGCCGATCGCCGCCTGCATGGCGACTCGCGGTGAGGTGATGGCCACCATCCGGCCATCGATGGCGATGGTCCCGGCGTCGGGGCGATGGACCCCGTAGAGCAGCTTCATCAGCGTGCTCTTGCCGGCGCCGTTCTCGCCCAGCAGCGCCAGCACCCGGCCCGGGCGGATCTCCAGATCGGCGTCGACCACGGCTTGGACGGCGCCGAAGCGCTTGCTGATGCCGGACAGACGCAGATGCATGGCGCGAGGGACGAAGCCGAGGACAGCGTCACTCTATGAATCGCCGCATGCGGAGTCGATCAGCAGGGCCGTGGTTTGCTGGGGTCGGAATCCGCTATCCCGACGTCACGGAATCCGTGATGCGATGGAGGTCGACTGGGGCTGAAATGCAGCGGTTGCTGCCGGTCGACTCGCAGGGGCGAACTCACGGTGAGCGCCATCAAGCCGACCTCCACCTCGGCGGCTGGCGCCACCGTGCACGTCGGCGAACCACGGGACAGCGGCCAGTCGCACTGGGGCCCAGCTGTG
>JBJTVI010000499.1:0-5089 GCA_046081145.1 Rubrivivax sp. | reverse complement strand
CCACCGTAGGGGTGGCCTGCAGGGCCTCCGAGAGGCTGCGCGCCAGGGGCGGCCGGGCCGGGCCGCGCGCGGGCGCGCCGTAGGCCATCAGTCCACCTTCGCGCCGCTGGCCTTGACCACGCGCTCGTACTTGGCGAGTTCGGCGCGGACGAAGTCGGCGAACTGCTCGGGCGTGGTGGGCGAGGGCTCGGCCATGAGGGTGGCCATGCGCGCCTTGATCTCGGCGGAGTTGAGCGCCTCCACGAAGGCCCGGTTCAGGCGCTGCGTGGTCTCGGCGGGCAGCCGTGCCGGGCCGAAGAGGCCGAACCAGGTGCCCACGTCGAAGTCCTTCAGGCCCGCAGCCGTACCCGCCTGCGCCACGGTGGGCAACTCCGGCATCGCGCTGGAGCGCCGGGCCGTGGTCACGGCCAGTGCCTTGAGGCGGCCCGAGCGGATGTTGGCCGAGGCGGCCGCGAGGTTGTCGAAGTTGAAGTCGACCTGCCCGCTCACGAGCGCGAGCTGAGCCGGTGGCCCGCCGGCATAGGGGATGTGGACGATGAACAGCCCGGCTTGCGACTTGAACATCTCCCCGGCCAGGTGCCCGGCGCTGCCATTGCCGCCCGAGCCGTAGTTGAGCCGCCCGGGGTTGCGTCGGGCGTATTCGACGAGGTCGCCGAGCGAGCGGATGTTCAGCCGCGTGGCGGCCTCCGCGTTCATCACCAGCACGTTGGGCACCTGCGCCACGAGCGTGATGGGGGTGAAGTCGCGGATCGGGTCGTAGGGGATCTTGGCGTAGAGCCAGGGGTTGATGGCGTGCGTGGCCACGGCACCCATGACGATCGTGCTGCCGTCCGGTGCCGATTTGGCGACCTGGTCAGCCCCGAGGTTGCCGCCTGCGCCGGGGCGGTTTTCCACCACCACGGTGCCCAGGCTGTCCTTCACGCGTTCGGCCAGCGCGCGGGCCACCACGTCCAGCGGGCCGCCGGGCGGGTAGGGCACGACCAGGCGGATCGTGCGAGCCCCGGCCGGGGCCGGGGCGGCCGACGGGGCCCCTGGGTTTCCTGACGGGCCTCCTGGCTGGGCGCCTGCCTGTGCCAGGGCGCTGGCGCCGAGCCCGGCCAGGGCCAGGCCACCGAGCAGCGAGCCCAGCGTGCGGCGTCGGGAGGGGAACGTGAGAGGGCGGGTGGTGTGCATGGTTCGCGCTCCAGGTTCAGCCCGTGCCCTGGGCCTTGTCGGCCTCGGTGACGAAGCTGTCTGCGTAGAACTCATCGGCGGGCAGCCCGCATCGCGCGACGAAGTCGCGCTGCGCGGCGTCCACCATCACGGGTGCGCCGCAGGCATAGACCTGGTGCGCGGAGAGGTCGGGCAGGTCCTGCATCAAGGCCTCGTGCACGAAGCCGGTGCGGCCGCTCCAGGCGTCTTCGGGCCGTGCGTCGCTGAGCACCGGCACGTAGCGCAGCCAGGGCAGCTCGCGCGCGGCCTGCATTGCCCACTCGTGGAGGTAGAGGTCGGCCTTCGCGCGGCAACCCCAGTAGAGCACGGCCGGCCGCGTCAGCCCCTTGTGCGCCAGGTGCTCGATGAGCGCCTTGATCGGGGCAAAGCCCGTGCCGCTGGCCAGCAGCACCATGGGCTTGTCCGAATCCTCGCGCAGGAAGAAGCTGCCGAAGGGCCCCTCCAGGCGCAGGATGTCCTTCTCCTTCATCGTCGAGAAGACCTGATCGGTGAACTTGCCGCCGGGCATGTGGCGGATGTGCAGCTCGATGGCCGGCGGCGAGCCCAGCAGGTGCGGCGCGCTGGCCATGCTGTAGCTGCGCCGCGCGCCGTCGCGCAGGATGAACTCCACGTACTGCCCGGCGCGGTACTGCAGGTTCTGGTTGGCGGGCAGCTGCAGCCGCAGCACCGCCACGTCCGGCGCCGGGCGCTCGATGGACAGCACGCGGCAGGGCAGCTTGAGCACGGGGTGTTCGCCTGCGCCCACCACGGCGCGGGCTTCCACCACGCAATCGCTTTGCGGGGTGGCGCAACAGGTGAGGATGAGGCCCTTGGACTCCTCCTCGGCCGACAGCGCCTTGTGCTGGTGCGCCCCGTAGATCACGCGGCCCTCGAGCAGGCGGCTCTTGCACGATCCGCAGGCGCCGTCGCGGCAGCCGTAGGGCAGCCCGATGCCCTGGCGGATGGCTGCGGCCAGGATGCGCTCGTCGCGGTCGACGGTGAAGGTTCGCCCGGAGGGCTGGAGGGTGACGGTGAGGCTCATGTCGAAGGGGTCGGGCGGATCGGCGGCGGTGCCAGGCGTGGCGGGTGCGGGCCGCGGGCCGCTTGACGCGGGGGCGCCGGCTCGCTCGTCAGCCCCGCCCGTACACTGGCAAGCCCGATTGTGCCTGCCTGCCGAGATCTTCCTTGCGCGCCGACCTTTCCCGCCACGGGAGACGCCCCACGCTGCTGATCGTGGGCTGCGGCGACGTGGGCCTGCGGGTGCTGCGGGCGCTGGGCGCGCAGTGGCGCGTGCACGTGCTCACCTCCTCCCCGCAGCGCGTGGGCGAGTTGCGTGCGCTCGGTGCGGTGCCGCTGGTGGGCAACCTGGACGATCCGGTGAGCCTCGGCCGCCTGGGCGGGCTGGCCGAGCGCGTCCTGCATCTGGCGCCCCCGCCTTCCCAGGGCGAGGAGGACCCGCGTACGGCGGCACTCGTGCGCGCCCTGTGGCGTGGTGCGCGGGTGCGCCACCTCGTCTACGGCAGCACGAGCGGCGTGTACGGCGACTGTGCAGGCGCACGCATCGACGAGACGCGTGCCGTGGCGCCGGCCACCGCCCGGGCCCGGCGCCGCGTGGATGCCGAGGCGAGGCTGCGCCACTTCGGGCGCGCAAGCGGTTGCCGCGTGACGGTGCTGCGCATCCCGGGCATCTACGCCCTGGATCGCGATGGCGGCGACCCGCGCGAGCGGCTGCTGCGCGGGCAGCCGGTGTTGCAGGCCTCGCACGATGTCTACACCAACCACGTGCATGCCGACGATCTTGCCCGTGCCTGCGTCGCCGCCTTGCTGCGCGGGCGGCCGCAGCGCGTCGTGCACGCCTGCGATGCGGGCGAGCTGAAGATGGGAGACCACTACGACCTCGTGGCCGACCTGTGCGGCCTGCCGCGGCCGGTACGCGTCACGCCCGAGGAGGCCGCCGCCCGACTGGGGCCGATGGCCATGAGCTTCCTGTCGGAGTCGCGGCGCCTGGCCGGCGACCGGCTGGCGCGAGAGCTGCGCGTGCGGCTGCGCTACCCCACGGTGCGCGAGGCGTTGCAAGGGCAGGGGGCAGGCCGTGCCCCGGGGGCGGCCGATCCCAGAACCGAGGCGAGGAGCGGGCCTACACCCCCTGAGCGCGCCTGAAGGTCTTCATCCGGTCGACGCTGTAGACCTTCAGCGTCTGCCGGCTTCCCTCGCGCAACACCTCAAGCACGACCTCGCGCTCGGGCGGCCCCTTGCTCCACAGCGTCTGATAGAGCGCGGCCAGTCCCTGCACCGCCACGCCGTCCACCTTCTCGATGGTGTCGCCTGTCTGCAGGCCGGCCACGTCGGCCGGGCTGTCGTCGTTCACGCGTACCACGCGCAGCCCCGCGGGCGTCTCCTGGCAGTGCACGCCCAGCCAGGGCCGCTGGCTGGCCGCACTGAACCCGCGCGCGCGCAGTTCGTCGAGGATCGGCAGCAGCACGTCGGTGGGCACGAAGAGGTTGCCGCTCTGGCGCGGGGCGCTGGACAGCGCGCCCGAGGCCAGGAAGAGCGAGCCGATGCCCACCAGCTCCCCTCGCCCATTGAAGAGCGCGGCGCCGCTGTGGTCGCGCCGGGCCGGCGCGGTGTACAGGGCCTGCTCGAGGTGGTATTCCCAGCTGCCCGAGAAAGGCCGGCGCTCCAGCAGGCGCACCGGCGTCACCAGGCCCTGCGGCCCGCCGCTGACGAAGGCCAGGGGCTCCTGTGCGGCAATCGGCGCGGCCCTACCCAGCGGCACCGCCTCGATGCGCAGCGGCGCCAGCGCCTGCACCAGGCCGAAGCCGCTGGCCACGTCGTAGGCCACCACCCTCGCTGGCACGCGCCGGCCATCGTCGGGCAGCAGCACCACGCTTTCGGCCTCGAGGACGAGGTAGCCGATGGTCAGCACCAGGCCGTCGGCGCCGATCACCACGCCCGAGCCCACGCGCTGCGTGCCCAGCGTGGCGCTCGAGCGCGCCTGCTCCACCGCCTCCACCTCGATGCCGAGCACGGCGTCGCTGGCGCGCTGCAGCGCCCGCGAGGTGTCCTCCAGGGTGGCGGCGCTCGCCGAAGCCAGGCCCAGTGCGAGTGCAGCCGCCGCCGCGGCCCCGACCCGCCTCAGGGCGGTCAGGCCGCCGGGCAGCTGAATTTGCGCAAAACGTTGGAGCCTGATCATGGTGCCACCCCCAAGCACGTAGCGTGCCAGTTCGTGCAGCCTGCGCGCACGGGGCGCGGGAAATCCATCCCGCAGAGCGGGTTTCCCGCCGATCGGGCCCGCCAGCGCCCCACGCAGGCGGGCAGGGCCCGCTTCAGCGGCGCCGCCCGAAGGGCCCGCGGCCACGCCAGTAGGAGATCAGCAGCCAGCCGCCGAGCATGCCGCCGAGGTGGGCGAAGTGGGCAATGCCCGTGGCACCCATGATTCCCAGCAGCAACTCGAGCCCGCCGAAGACCATGACGAAGGTACGAGCCTTCATGGGGATCGGCGGGAACAGCGGCATGATCGTGCGGTTCGGAAAGAGCATGCCGAAGGCCATCAGCAGCCCGAAAAGCGCGCCCGAGGCGCCCACTGTGGGCACCCTCGAGCCGGTGAGCTGCGTGACCAACATCTGCACCAGTGCCGCCGCCAGGATGCAGGCAACCAGGAAGTGCAGGTATCGCCTGCCACCCCACAGGCGCTCGATCTCGCTGCCGAACATCCACAGGCCCATCATGTTGAAGAACAGGTGCAGCATGTCGCCATGCAGCAGGGCGTAGGTCAGCGGCTGCCATGGAATGAAGCGGCCGCTGCCCAGCGGCCACAGGGCCAGCCACGCCTCCAGCTGCAGGAACAGGTTCAGGCAGAAGGCCGCCACGCAGGTCAGCAGCAGCGCGCGGGTGATGG
>JBJTVI010000498.1:0-2051 GCA_046081145.1 Rubrivivax sp. | reverse complement strand
CCACCCAGGCCTGGCGCTCGGCCGTGCCGGCAGCCGACCACGGCGTGAGGCCGGCCTCCTGCACCGTCACGGCCACCTCACGCACCTCTTCGCTGCGCCGCCGCCCGTGCTCGATCACGCGTTGAAAGAAGTAGGCCGCCTGCTTCTCCCAGTCGATGCCCGGGAAGGTCTCGCGCAGCGAGGCGATCACGGCGTCTTCCACGCCGTAGTGGCGCGCGGTGGTGAAGCTCTCGATCACCATCGCCTCCAGGCCCTTGATCATCACGCTGCGGCACATCTTGTTGGCCGAGGCCACGCCCAGGCGCTCGCTGGCCACCTCGGCGGCAAAGCCGATGGCGTTCAGGCGCGGCTGCAGGGCCGGTGCGTGCGGGCCACCGAGCAGCAGCGGCACGCGGATGCGGTACGGCGGCACGGAGGTCATCACCGCACCTTCCACGTAACGCCCCCCTGCCCCATCGACGATCCCGGCCGCGCGGATCTTGGCGCCCGGGGAGGCCGAGTTGAAGTCGAGGAAGAAGGCCTCGGATACCAGGCCCGGCGCGCAGGCCTGCTCCACGGCCACGGCCTGGCTGGCCGTCACGGCACTGATGACGAGCCCGGCTCCCTCCACCGCCGCCGCATGCGACTCGGCCAGCGCCACCCCGTGGCGCAGCGCGTGCTCGCGCATCGGCTCGCCGGCCTCGCCCTGGAGTTTCAGGTCGAAGGCTGTCACGGCCAGGCCTTGCTGGCGCAGGTCCTCGGCCAGGATGCGGCCGACTTCGCCCAAGCCGATGATGCCGATGCGCATCTGTACTCCTGTCATGGCCAGCCGGTGCGTCGCGGTTGCTTCAGCCCCGCGGCTTCAGTCGATGTAGCGCAGCCCCGCCTTCTCCAGCGGTTCGCGCATCCTGTACATGTCCAGCCCCAGTACGCCCGAAGCGAGCTTCGCGCGCTTGTCGGCCTCGTTGGCCTCGCGCGCTGCGGCGGCCTCGGCCACTTGCGCTGCGCGTGAAGCCGGCACCACCACCACGCCGTCGTCGTCGGCCACGATGGCGTCGCCCGGGTTCACGAGCGCACCCGCGCACACCACCGGCACGTTCACGGAACCCAGCGTGGCCTTGATCGTGCCCTTGGCGCTGATGGCCGTGCTCCACACCGGAAAGCGCATCTCGGTGAGGTCGCGCACATCGCGCACGCCGGCATCGATGACGAGCGCCATCGCGCCGCGGGCCTGGAAGGAGGTGGCCAGCAGATCGCCGAAGTAGCCGTCGGTGCAGGGCGCGGTGATGGCGGCCACCACGATGTCGCCTGGCTGGATCTGCTCGGCCACCACATGCATCATCCAGTTGTCGCCCGGGTGCAGCAGCACCGTCACGGCCGTGCCGGAGACGCGGGCACCCGCGTAGATCGGGCGCATCTTCGTGTGCATGAGGCCGAGCCGTCCCATCGCCTCGTGCACGGTGGCGGTGCCGAGGCGGCCCAGCGCCTCCACGGCCGATCGGTCGGCGCGGTCGATGCGACGGCGCACGACGCCGAGTTCCTGGTTCATGTCCTGTGCTCCTGTGTCGGTTCAAGCCGGCCTGAGGCCGGATGGCGCTGTGCCATGAGAACGTGAAGGCCTGCCGGGCCGCGCGGCACCACCCTCACCGCCCGCGTGCCTTCAGCTGCGCATCCAGCCGCGGATACACCCGCCGGGCGTTGCCCTCGTAGATCTTGTGTCGCTGCTCGGGGTTCATGGCGGAGGCCTCGATGTAGCGCTTGGTGTCGTCGTAGTAGTGACCCGTCTCGGGGTCGATGCCGCGCACCGCGCCGATCATCTCGCTGGCAAAGAGGATGTTGTCCACCGGGATCACCTTCGTCAGCAGGTCGATGCCGGGCTTGTGGTACACGCAGGTGTCGAAGAACACGTTGTTGAGCAGGTGGTCCTTCAGCAGCGGCTTCTTGAGTTCCTGCGCCAGGCCGCGGTAGCGGCCCCAGTGGTAGGGAGCCGCGCCGCCGCCGTGCGGGATGACGAAGCGCAGCGTCGGGAAGTCCCTGAACAGGTCGCCCTGGATCAGCTGCATGAAGGCCGT
>JBJTVI010000497.1:0-2632 GCA_046081145.1 Rubrivivax sp. | reverse complement strand
ACGGCCATGCTCACGGCCAGCGTGGCATTGGCCCCGAGCCGGCTCTTGTTTTCCGTGCCGTCCAGGTTGATGAGCGTGCGGTCCAGGAAGGCCTGCTCGCTGGCGTCCAGGCCCAGCACGGCCTCGGAGATCTCGGTGTTGACGTGATCGACCGCGCGCAGGACGCCCTTGCCCAGGTAGCGCGCCTTGTCGCCGTCGCGCAGCTCGATGGCCTCGCGGCTGCCGGTGGAGGCGCCCGAGGGCACGGCGGCCCGGCCCATGGTGCCGGATTCCAGCAGCACGTCGCACTCGACGGTGGGGTTGCCTCGGCTGTCGAGGATCTCGCGGCCGACGATGTCGACGATGGCACTCATGGGTTCGGGTTCTCGGATGAAAGGGGAATCGGGGCTTCGCGCTCAGGCGGAGAAATCGTTTTCCAGCAGCGGCTGCGACTTGAGCACGCGGTCGAGCGCGACGAGCTGCTCCAGCAGTGCAGGCATGTGGCGCAGCGGCACGGCATTCGGCCCGTCGGAGAGTGCCTTGGACGGGTCGGGGTGGGTCTCCATGAAGAGGCCGGCCACACCCACGGCCACGGCCGCGCGCGCGAGCACCGGCACGAACTCACGCTGCCCGCCCGAGCTCGTGCCCTGCCCGCCGGGCAGCTGCACGCTGTGCGTGGCATCGAACACCACCGGCGCGCCCGTCTCGCGCATGATGGCCAGGCTGCGCATGTCCGAGACGAGGTTGTTGTAGCCAAAGCTCACGCCGCGCTCGCAGGCCATGAACACATCGTCGGGCAGGCCCTTTTCGCGCGCGGCGGCGCGGGCCTTGTCGATGACGTTCTTCATGTCGTGCGGGGCGAGGAACTGGCCCTTCTTGATGTTCACGGGCTTGCCGCTTTGCGCCACCGCGCGGATGAAGTCGGTCTGTCGGCACAGGAAGGCGGGCGTCTGCAGCACGTCCACCACCGCCGCCACCTCGGGCACTTCCTGCTCGGTGTGCACGTCGGTGATCACGGGCACGCCGAGCTGGCGCCGCACCTCGGCCAGGATCTGCAGCCCGCGTTCGCGCCCCGGGCCCCGGAAGGAACTGCCGCTGGAGCGGTTGGCCTTGTCGTAGCTGCTCTTGAAGATGAAGGGGATGCCGAGCCTGCGGGTGAGCTCCTGCAGGTGGCCGGCCACCTCGAGCTGCAGCTCCAGGCTCTCCACCACGCAGGGGCCGGCCAGCAGGAAGAAGGGCCGGTCCAGGCCGACCTCGAAACCGCACAGCTTCATGTCAGGCCGCCACCCGCTGCACCGAAGGCACGCCGGACTCACGGTGGTCCAGTGCGGCCTTGACGAAGCTCGAGAAAAGCGGGTGCCCGCCCCAGGGCGTGCTCTTGAACTCGGGGTGGAACTGCACGCCCACGAACCAGCGGTGCACCTCCTGCGGGAGCTCGATCATCTCGGTGAGCTGCTCGCGCTGGGTGAGCGCGGAGATCACGAGCCCGGCCTGCTCGAGCCGATCCAGGTAGTGCACGTTGGCCTCGTAGCGGTGGCGATGGCGCTCGGTGACCACCGGCCCGTAGATGCGGTGCGCGAGCGTGCCCTGCCTCACGTCCGAGCTCTGTGCGCCCAACCGCATGGTGCCGCCGAGGTCGGAGCCGGCGTGGCGCTTGTGGATCGAACCGTCGCGGTCCTGCCACTCCTCGATGAGGGCGATCACGGGGTGCGGGGTCTCGGGCTCGAACTCGGTGGAGTTGGCCTGCGCCAGGCCGGCCACGTGGCGGGCGAACTCGATGGTGGCCACCTGCATGCCCAGGCAGATGCCGAGGTAGGGGATGCGTTGCTCGCGCGCGTGGCGCACGGCGCATATCTTGCCCTCGATGCCGCGCTTGCCGAAGCCGCCGGGCACCAGGATGGCGTCGAAGCGCGAGAGCTGCTCCACGTTCTCCGGGGTCAGCGTCTCGGCGTCGATGTAGTCGATGTGCACGCGGGCATGGTTGTGGATGCCGGCGTGGCGCAGCGCCTCGTTGAGCGACTTGTAGGAATCCGACAGCTCGGTGTACTTGCCGCACATCGCGATGCGCACCTCGCGCTGCGGATGCTCCACCTCGTGCACGAGCGCATCCCAGCGTTTGAGGTCGGTGGGGCGCGTGAGCAGCTGCAGCCGCATGCAGATGAGTTCGTCCAGGCCCTGCTCGTGCAGCACGCGCGGCACCTTGTAGATGGTGTCCACATCGGGCATGGAGATCACGCCGTGCAGGGGCACGTTGGTGAACAGGCTGATCTTGTCGCGCTCGTCGTCGGGGATGCGGCGGTCGGCGCGGCACAGCAGGGCGTCGGGCTGGATGCCGATCTCGCGCAGCTTCTGCACCGTGTGCTGCGTAGGCTTGGTCTTGAGCTCGCCGGCCGCGGCGATCCAGGGCACGAAGGTGAGGTGCACGAAGGCACAGTGGGTGGGACCCAGGCGCAGGCTCAGCTGGCGCACCGCTTCCAGGAAGGGCAGGCTCTCGATTTCGCCCACGGTGCCGCCGATCTCGACGATGGCCACGTCGACGTCACCCGCGCCCTTGCGGATGAACTCCTGGATCTCGTTGGTGACGTGCGGGATCACCTGCACCGTCTTGCCCCCCCCCCCCCCCCCCCCCCCTCCCTCTCCCCCTCCCTCCCCC
>JBJTVI010000496.1:0-2045 GCA_046081145.1 Rubrivivax sp. | reverse complement strand
GCGGCGCGCCACCTGGCGGACGTCGGTGTCAGCGCTCAAACCCGAACGATCCTTTCGGACGGCGTGCGGCCGCATCGCTGTGCCCATGCAGCCGAGGCCCGCAAGGGCGCGGACATCGTCACCACCGTCACCGCCGACAAGCGCAATGCCACGGTGCTGACGCCATCCATGGTCAGTGCTGGCATGCACATCAACGCCGTCGGGGGTGACTGTCCCGGCAAGACCGAACTGCATGCCGACATCCTGCGCCGACCCGATGCCCGTGTGGTGGTGGAGTTCGAGCCGCAGTCGCGCATCGAGGGCGAGGTGCAGCAGATACCGGCCGACTTCCCGGTGCTGGAGTTCGCCGATGTAGTGAGGGGTCAGGTGGCGGGACGGACACATGCCGGCGAACTGATGATCTTCGACTCGGTGGGCTTTGCGCTGGAGGACTACTCGACGCTGTGCCTGCTGCACAGGATGTTGCGTGAGCAGCCGGGCGTGGGGCGACGGATCGGCCTGATTCCCACCCTCGACGACCCGAAGGACCTGTTCGGCGGCACGCTGCTGGGCCACCGCCGGCTGCGGCGCGCCGCCTGACCGCGCATGACCACGACATCCAGGCGGCCGCGCGCCAGCCTGATCGGCGCACCGACCGACATCGGGGCTGGCACGCGCGGCGGGCACCTGGGATTTCCGGGGGGCCGCCCGCCGCCTGCGTCGGCGCGGCCGCGGGAGGGATTCGAGTTTGCCCGAAGGCAGCACGGCGTAATGACGGTCACGCGGCCGCCGTTGCGCGACGGCGGAGACAGGCAGCATCTCGATCGCCGTGACCTCGTAGACCAGATCGACGCGTGTCTCGAATGTCATTTGCCGGTCGATGTCGATCCGGGGCGGGTCCGTCGATGGGTCGAGGATCATCTGGCCCCACAAGGCTTCGTCTTCGAGGGTGCCGAGGCCGACGTGGTCGATGGCCGCCCGGGCGATGTCCCTGACCACGGACAGGATCGTCTGCTCCGTCTGCGTGCGCGTCTCGTGCCAGTTTCCATCCCGGCCGACCGCGGCGGATGCCTCGGGCCAGAGCATGCGATCCTGCGTCAGGTCGATCTCCGTCCCGACCCGATCGAACGCCCGTGGAGGGTCGACCCAGGCCTTCTCTCCTCGCGCCAGCACCAGCCCCAGGGTCTGTGCCCCGGTTCCCAGTGGCGGCTCGAATGTTCGCCGACCCGACGATTCGTCAAGACGAGTCTGATCGATGCGTCACCTCGCCGCGCCCCCCACCGCCCGCACCTTGCGAGGCGCGGCCTGCCACACGGCCAGGATGCTGATCAGGCTGGCGGCGATGCCGGTGGCGAAGGCGGGGCCGTAGCTGCCGGTGGCGTCGTGCAGGGCGCCCATGACCCAGGGGCCGAGGGCGCCGCCAGCGAAGCCGTGCTGTTCGTGCGACGCCCATCACATTCCCCCATCGGAGTGACTCCAGCGGGGTGTAGCCGCGCTCGGCGACTCGGGCAACGCTGTGCGGTCCCGGACTGCGCCGCACCCCCGCCGTGTCGATTGCCCGCCGGCAGACTGCGCGCGCGGTGTCTTGCGCAGCGCGGCCCGCCCACCCTCGCCCGCTCCCCTACGAGCGCCACCGCCCCGAGCAGACCACGCTGTACCGTCTGGTGCAGCAGCACGCGGCCCACTTCATCGCCCATACCGAGGCCAGCACCGGGGCCGCGTTGCCCCGGTTCATCGAAGAGGAGTTCGACGCCTTCCTCGAGTGCGGCATCCTGGCGCATGGCTTCCTGCGCCTGCGCTGCGGCGAGTGCGGGCACGACAAGCTGCTGGCCTTCAGCTGCAAGCGCCGCGGCTTCTGCCCCTCATGCGGTGCGCGGCGCATGTCGCAGACGGCAGCGCACCTGGTGGACCACGTCATCCCCCACGTGCCGGTGCGGCAATGGGTGCTGTCGCTGCCGATCCCGCTGCGCGTGCTGCTGGCCGCGCAGCCCGAGCTGGTCACGCCGGTGCTGCAGGTGGTGCAGCGCGTGGTCGAGCGGCATCTGCTGGGCCACACGGGGCTCAGG
>JBJTVI010000495.1:0-3418 GCA_046081145.1 Rubrivivax sp. | reverse complement strand
CGAGCGCAACCCGGCCGACCCGCAGGTGGTGCGGGTGAAGGAGGCGCAAGTCACCTACGTGGCGATCGACCGCCAGGGCAAGCCCAGGGCCATTCCCAAGGAGTGAGCACTCACGAAGCTGGCGCTGCCCCGGGACCCCTCACGCCACCCTGCACGCAACCCTGCGACGGGCCGGAACCCGGCCCCGCGCGACGCCTGTCGTGCGAGACGGCGTGCTCAGTCGATGAAGAAGTCCGGGATGAACTGCTTCGTGCCCGGCACCACGGCGTAGCGGTCCAGGTCCGTGACGCCGGCTTCGGCCAGCACCTCGTCGTCGATGAAGAAGCGCCCGGTCGTGCTGCGGGCCTCGCGCGTGAGGATGTGCCAGGCCGCGTCGGCCAGGATCTCGGGCGTGCGGCACAGCCGCGTGTCCACCCCCGGGATCATCTGCAGCGCGGCGGTGGCGATTGCCGTACGCGGCCACAGGCTGTTGACGGCGATCCCGAGCGGGCGGAACTCCCCGGCGTGACCGAGCGTGCACTCGCTCATGCCGTACTTGGCCATGGTGTAGGCCACGTGGCTGCGAAACCAGTGCTCGCGCATCGAGAGCGGGGGGCTCATGTTGAGCACATGCGGGTTGCGCCCGGCGCGTGCGCTGGCCGTGAGCGCGGCCAGGCAGGCCTGGGTGCACAGGTAGGTGCCGCGCACGTTCACGCCGAACATCAGGTCGAAGCGCTTCATCGGCGTGGCCGGCGTGGGCGTGAGGCTGATGGCGCTGGCGTTGTTCACCAGGATGTCGATGCCGCCGAAGCGCTCCAGCGCCACCTGCACGGCCGCCAGCACCTGCGCCTCCTCGCGGATGTCGCACTGCACCGGCAGGGCCCGCCCGCCGGCCGCCTCGATCTCGGCGGCGGCCGTGTGCAGCGTGCCGGGCAGCCTCGGGTTGGGCTCGACCGTCTTGGCCAGCAGCACCACGTTGGCGCCGTCGGCCGCGGCGCGCCGGCCGATGGCCAGGCCGATGCCGCGGCTTGCGCCCGTGATGAGGAGCGTCTTGCCCTGTAGTGTGGGGGTGGGTGAGGTCATGAGGGGCTTTCTGCCGAGGCGGGGTGGAGGAAGGAAGGAGAACGCAAGGGGGGCAGGCGCGGGCGGTCGCGAGAGCGCAAGGTGCAAGCTCGGGCGCAGGGGGCACGGCTACCCGTCAGGGGCCCTCGCCGCCCCATTGCCCCAGGTGCGCGGCCATGGCCCGGGCGCAGTAGGCATAGACCGGACCACCGGGATGGAAGCCGTCTTCGGCCATCACGCCCGCGTGCAGCGGCATCGTCATCGACACCACGGAAACATCGGAGCGGGCATGGGCCCAACGCGCGAGCGCGTGGTTGTGGCGCTGCGCATCGCGCCCGAGCACCGCGCGCAGCGGTTGAGGCAGGGCCGGGAAGCGGTGAATGGGCGGCACGGGCGCAAAGGCCACGTGGCGCGCGCCCGCGGCGTTGCGCAGGGCGTTGGCCAACGCCTCGCGCGCGGCCACCGCTCGCCCCGAGGGAACCTGCTCGACCACGTCGTTGACGCCCGTGACGACCATGACCAGGTCGGCCGGCGGCCATCCCGCTTCGCGCAGCCGCGCCAGCAGCCCGGCCGTGCTCAGGCCCGAGGCGGCCACCAGGCGCCACTGCACGGCTCGCCGCGTCTGCCGCGCCAGCTCGACCGCCAGCGGCGCCGCCAACGCGTCGCGCTGGTGTGCCACCCCCACGCCCGCAGCCGACGAATCGCCGGCCACGAGCAGCCGCAGCGGCGGCCCGCTGCCCACCTCGCCCTCGCGCTCGCCAGCCGCCTCGGGCAACCGTAACGTGCGCGCACGCGTGCGCAGAGCCTGCACTGCCAGCAACGGGCTCAAGGCGAGCTTGAGGGCGAGCGACATCGGCTCGGCTGGGCAGCGCCCCTTCAGAACTTCGAGAAGTCGGGCTTGCGCTTCTCGAGGAAGGCCTGCAGCGCCTCGCGCACCTCGGGGCTGCGCAGCCGCGCGGAGAACACCGCGCCCTCGGTGCGGATGGCCTCCATCACGGCCGCGCGCTGGTGGTCGCGCATGAGCTTCTTGGCCTCGCGCACGGCCCCGGGCGGCAGCGCGTTGAAGCGCTGCGCGATGCGCCGCGCGTGCGGAAGCACCTCGGCAGGCGGCAGCACCGCGTTGGCCAGCCCGCACTCCACCGCCTCCTGCGCGGTGAAGGGCTCGCCCAGCAGCAGCTTCTCGGCCGCGCGCCGCTGGCCCATGAGCTGCGGCATCAGCAGGCTCGAGGCGAACTCGGGCACGAGCCCCAGCGAGACGAAGGGCATGGCCAGGCGGGCCTCGTCGCTCACGTAGACGAAGTCGCAGTGCAGCAGCATGGTGGCCCCCACCCCGATGGCCGGGCCCGTGACGGCCGCCACCACAGGCTTGCCGCAGTTCGTGAGCGCGTTCAGGAATCGAAACACCGGCGAATCCTGCGCGTCGCTGCCCTGGCCGGGCGGGCGCGAGAGGAAGTCCTCGATGTCGTTGCCCGAGGTGAAGATGCCGGGTTGGCCGCAGATCAGCACGGCGCGCACGGTGGCGTCAGCGCCAGCCCCGTTCAGGGCCTCGGCCATGGCCACGTACATCTCGCGCGTGAAGGCGTTCTTCTTCTCGGGGCGGGCGATCTCGACGGTGAGCACGCCCTCGAGCGTGGCGGTACGGATGGTCATCTGTGGCTCCTGTGCCTCACACGCGCTCGAAGATGCCGGCCGCACCCTGGCCCATGCCCACGCACATCGTCACCATGCCGTACTTCAGCTGGTGGCGGTGCAGCGCGTGCACGACGGTGGCCGAGCGGATGGCGCCCGTGGCGCCCAGCGGGTGGCCGAGCGCAATCGCGCCGCCCATCGGGTTGACGCGCGCCGGATCCAGCCCCACGGTATCCATCACCGCCAGTGCCTGCGCGGCGAAGGCCTCGTTGAGCTCGATCCAGCCGATGTCCGAGAGCGTCAGGCCACCCGCCTTGAGCGCCGCGGGAATTGCCTCGATCGGCCCGATGCCCATGATCTCCGGCGGCACGCCGCGCACCGAGAAGCTCACGAAGCGCGCCAGGGGCTTCAAGCCAAAGGTCTTGACCGCCCGCTCGCTCGCGAGGATCAGCGCGCCGGCGCCGTCGCTCGTCTGAGAGCTGTTGCCTGCCGTCACCGAGCCCTTGGCGGCGAACACCGGCTTCAGGCGCGCCAGGCCCTCGAGTGAGGTGTCCGGGCGCGGGCCCTCGTCGGTGTCCACCGTGCGGGTCCTGGTGGTGACCTCGCCGCTGGCCAGGTCGGGCAGCCGCTCGAGTACCGTCACGGGTGTGGTCTCGTCCTTGAACTGGCCGGCTGCGATCGCCGCCAGCGCCTTCTGGTGCGAGGCCAGGGCGAAGGCGTCCTGCCGCTCGCGCGTGACCTTCCATTG
>JBJTVI010000494.1:0-2764 GCA_046081145.1 Rubrivivax sp. | reverse complement strand
GCGATTGCACCCTGCGCTGCGCGAAAAGCCGCACCGATACCTGCGATGAACCTGCCTGCACGCCCCGCCCGCACCGAGCTCGCGCCGGGGCTGGAGGTCTCCCGCGTGGTGACGGGCCTGTGGCAGGTGGCCGACATGGAGCGCGGCGGCCAGCTGCTCGACCCTGCAAAGGGCGCGCAGGCCCTGGCCGAGTACGCGGCCGCCGGCTTCGACACCTTCGACATGGCCGACCACTACGGCTCGGCCGAGGTGATCACGGGGCATCTGCTGGCCCGCCCCGAGGGTCGCCACGTGCGCGCCTTCACCAAGTGGTGCCCGCCCCCGGGCCCCATGACGGCGCAGGTGGTGCGCGAGGGCGTGCAGCGTTCGCTCGAGCGGATGCGCACCGCGCGCATCGACCTGCTGCAGTTCCACTGGTGGACCTTCGAGCACCCGGGATGGATCGATGCGATGACCGAGCTCGCGCGGCTGCGCGAGGAGGGCCTGATCGCGCACATCGGGCTGACCAACTTCGACACGGCGCACCTGCGTGTGCTGCTCGCAGAAGGCATCCCGGTGGCGAGCCACCAGGTGTGCCTGTCGCTGCTGGACCGACGCGCCACCTGGGCTATGAGCGAGCTGTGCCTGAGCCACGGCGTGAAGCTGCTAGCCTACGGCACGCTCGGCGGAGGCTTTCTGAGCGAACGCTGGCTGGGCGCAGAGGAGCCTGCCGAGGTGGGCGACTGGAGCAAGATGAAGTACAGCCGCTTCATCCGCGAGGTGGGCGGCTGGCCCGCGCTTCAGCACGTGCTGCAGGCGGCGCATCGCATCGCGCAGCGCCATGGCGTGTCGATCGCCAACGTGGCCACGCGCTGGGTGCTTGAGCAGCCGGCGGTGGCGGCGGTGATCGTCGGCGCGCGCCTGGGCGAGCGCGAGCACCGCCGCGACAACCTCGGGCTCTTCGCCTTCAGCCTGGACCAGGCCGACCGCGCCGAACTCGAGGCGGCATTCGCCGCCACGCGGGCGCTGCCGGGGGACTGCGGCGACGAGTACCGCAAGCCGCCCTTTCTCACCGCCTCGGGCGACCTGAGCCACCACCTGGATGCGTTGCCCCCGGTGTGGGAGCCCGTCACCGTCACCACCCACCCGGGCGCCCGGCCCCGCCAGCGCGTGGACACGGGCAGCGTGTGGGAGCCTCTGGCGGGCTACGCGCGCGCCGTGCGCATGGGCGACCGCATCCTCGTGAGCGGTACCACGGCCACGCATGGCTCGGGCCGCCTCATCGGTGCGGGCGATGCCGCCGCGCAGGCCACCTACATCTTCGACAAGATCGGCGCGAGCTTGGGGGCGCTCGGCGCCCGGCTCGAGGATGTGGTGCGCACGCGCGTGTACCTGACTGACATCGACGACTGGCGTGCGGTGAGCGAGGTGCACGGCCGCTACTTCGGCGAGATCCGCCCCGTCAACACGCTGCTGCAGGTGGCCGGCCTGGTCGGGGCCGGCTACAAGGTGGAGATCGAGGCGGAGGCGCAGCTCTAGGAGGCGACCTGCGCAGCCAGGCGCCGCCAGGGGCTTCTAGGCGCTGCCGAACGCGAAGTCCCGCCCGGGCGCGGCGGCGAACAGGGCCTGCGTGTAGGCGTGTTTCGGCGCCGAGAACACCTCGTGCGCCGGCCCGGCCTCCACCACGGCGCCCTGGCTCATGACCACGAGCTGGTCGCACACCTGGCTGGCCACGCGCAGGTCGTGGGTGATGAAGAGCATGGCCAGGTCGAGCCGGCCGCGGATCTCCTCGAGCAGCCGCAGCACCTGGGCCTGCACGGAGACGTCCAGGGCGCTCACGGCCTCGTCGGCGATCAGGAGCTCCGGCTCCATCATCAGCGCGCGCGCGATGCAGATGCGCTGGCGCTGGCCGCCGGAGAACTGGTGCGGGTAGCGGTCCATCGCGGTGGGGTCCATGCGCACGAGCTCGAGCAGCGAGCGCGCGCGCTCGAGCGCGGCGGTGCGGCCCAGGCCGTAGTTCATGGGTCCCTCCACCATCGCCTCTCCGATCGTGCGGCGAGGGTTCAGGCTGCGGTAGGGGTCCTGGAAGACGATCTGCACGCGTTTGCGCAGCGGGCGCAGCGCGGCGGGCTCGAGCATGGCGATGTCGTCGCTGCGCGAGAGGTCATGCGGGTCGGAAAGGTGCACCGTGCCGGCGCTGGGGTCGATGAGGCGCACGATGCAGCGCGCCACCGTGCTCTTGCCCGAGCCGGACTCGCCGACGATGCCCAGCGTCTGGCCGCGGCGGATCTCGAAGCTCACCTCGCGCGCGGCGTGCACGTCGCGGCGCTTGCCGATCCAGCCGCCGCCGCGGTAGGTCTTGGCCAGGCCCTGCACCTTCAGCACCACGGGTGCGGCCGGGTCGGTGGGGCGCGCGGCGGTGTTGAGCGTGGGCACGGCCGCCATCAGCATGCGGGTATAGGGGTGCTCGGGCCGCTGCAGCACCTGGCGCTTGTCACCCAGCTCCACCAGTTCGCCCAGGCGCAGCACGGCCACCCGGTGCGCGATCTCGGCCACGACGCCGAAATCGTGCGTGATGAAGAGCACGCCCGTGCCGTGCCGCGCCTGCAGTTCGAGCACGAGCTTGAGGATCTGTGCCTGCGTGGTGACATCCAGCGCCGTGGTGGGCTCGTCGGCGATCAGCAGCACGGGGTCGAGCACGAGGGCGATGGCGATCACGATGCGCTGGCGCTGCCCGCCGGAGAGCTGTAAGTTAATACGACGTAAAGCCACACACTTTCGTTAG
>JBJTVI010000493.1:0-6304 GCA_046081145.1 Rubrivivax sp. | reverse complement strand
TGCTGGTGCTCGGGGCGCTGGGCATGTGGATCTGCGGCGCCTTCGTGTACCTGGGCGGGCACACCACCAGCTCCCACAACATCGCCCTCATCTATGCGGCCACGCCGATCGCGATCGTGTATGCCGGCGCGCGGCTGCTGCACGAGCCGATGTCGCGCGCGCAGTGGGCGGGCGTGGGGCTGGCGCTGGCGGGGGTGCTCTTCGTCATCGCACACGGCGAGCCGCGCACGCTGCTGCAGGTGCGCTTCACGGTGGGCGATGGCTGGATCGTGGTGGCGGCGGTGTGCTGGGCGGCCTACTCGGTGCTGCTCAAGCACTGGCGCTCGGCGCTGCCGCCGCTGGCACGCCTGGTGGCCATCGCCACCGGGGGCGTGCTGGTGCTCGTGCCCTTCACGGCGCTGGAGGCCTGGCTGCAGCCCGGGCCGCCGCTGGGCGCCGCTGCACTGGGCCTGGTGGTGCTGGCTGCGCTGCTGCCGGGCGTGATCTCCTACGGGGCCTACAGCTACCTGCAGCGCGAACTCGGAGCCTCGCGCACGGCGCTCATCATGTACCTGGCGCCGCTGTACGCTGCCTTGGGCGGCTGGGCGGTTCTCGGTGAACCCCCACGCTGGTTCCACGCCGTGGGGGCGGTGCTGATCCTGCCGAGCATCTGGCTGGCCACGCGCAGCACGGGCCCTGCGGCCGCCCGCCGTTGAGGGTGGCGCCCGGCCGGCTCGCGCCTCAGCCGAACAGGCCAGGCGCCTTGTGCGGGCCCTCGGCCTCCTCGGCATAGAAGCACGAGGGGCAGACGGCGCGGTAGCTCTCGTTGCCGCCGATGAGCACCTGCTCGCCCTCGCGCACGGGCCGGCCCTGTGCATCGATGCGCATGTTCATCGAGGCCTTGCGGCCGCAGGCGCAGATCGTCTTCATCTCCTCCAGGTCATCTGCCAGCGTGAGCAGGGCGATCGCCCCCGGAAAGCCGCGGCCCTGGAAGTCGCTGCGCAGGCCGTAGCAGATCACGGGCAGGCCCTCGCGGTTGGCCAGGCGGTGCAGCTGCTGCACCTGCTCGGGCGTGAGGAACTGCGCCTCGTCCACCAGCACGCAGGCGAGCGCCTCGGGCAGTGCCTGGCGCGAGAAGACAGTGGCGGGCCCGAAGGTGGCGGCGCTGCGGTGCAGGCCCAGGCGCGAGCCGATGACGCCGGCGCCGCCGCGGTCATCCAGCGCGGCGGTGAAGAGCGCCACGCGCATGCCGCGCTCCTCGTAGTTGTGCGCGGCCTGCAGCAAGGCGGTGGACTTGCCCGCGTTCATTGCCGCGTAGCGGAAGTAGAGCTTGGCCATGGCAGGAGTGTGCGACGAAATGGCGGCGCGGGTGGGGCGCAGGGTGGGCGGCGGGTTCGGGGTGCGGCGCGGCGCGGCGGGCGGGCCGGGCGACCGCACAATGGCGCCATGGGAACCCTCTACCTCGTGCGCCACGGCCAGGCCTCCTTCGGCGCAGACAACTACGACCGGCTCAGCGAGCTCGGCACCCGCCAGTGCACGGCGCTGGGCGCCTGGATGCAGGAGCGCGGCCTGGCCTTCGAGGGTGTGCTGCGCGGCACGCTGGTGCGGCACCGGCAATCGCTCGAGGCGATCGGATCGCAGCTGCCGGGGCTGCCGGTTGCGCGGGAGTGGCCGGGCCTCGACGAATACGACAGCCACGCCCTCTTCGAGACGGTGGCTCACACGCTGAGCGAGCCGCTGCCCCCGCCGGGAACCCCCGAGGGCTACCGCGCGCACTTCCGGCTGCTGCGCGTGGCGCTGCAGGCCTGGATGGAGGGGCGCGCGCAGCCGCGCGGCATGCCCACGTGGCAGGGCTGGCTGGAAGGGGTGGCCGGTGCCCTCGAGCACGTGCGCCGGCATCACGAGGGAGACGTGCTGATCGTCTCCAGCGGCGGGCCCATCTCCACGGCCGTGGCGCAGGTGCTGGGCGCGCCGCTGCAGGCGATGGTGGAGCTCAACCTGCGCATGCGCAACAGCTCCGTCACCGAGTTCGCCTTCAGCCCGTCGCGCCACACGCTCGTGAGCTACAACGCGCTGCCGCACCTGGAGCATCCGGAGCGGCGGGGGTGGGTCACGTTTGCGTGAGCACGGGGCCAAAGCGCTGGCTGGCCAGGAAGGCCTCGGGCGCCAGGATCGGGCACCTGCCCACCTTGCCGACTTCCAGCAGGGCGCGGTCGCCCGTGACGAGTGCAGCGGCGCGGCCCACCTTGGCCAGCACCAGGAAGGGCGTGTCCGCGGGGTCCCGGCAGATCGGGACGGCAGGAGGCGGCGCGGGGATCGGCACGCTGCGTGTGTGGGGCAGGTAGTCGGCCAGCAACTCCTGCTGCTCGGGGACGCTGAGCCGGAACTTCGGGTAGGCCAGCACCCGCAAGAGTTCGGTTGCCGTCCGTGTGCTCACCAGCGGCACGAGCCGACCTTGCTGCCAGGCATGCCGGAACCTGCCGGCCGTGCCCGAGGAGAACACGAGCGCGGACACGACGACGTTGGTGTCCAGCCCCACGAGGGGTGGCCGGGGCCCAGCGCCCGGAAGGGTCGAATCGGTGGCGGCCATCGGGACAGGCCTACGGGAGACGCCGCTCAGCGGACGCGCCGGCGCGGGCTGGGCCTGTGGCCGCTGGCCGGCACGGCTGGCCCCGGTGCGTCGACCGGCGAGCCGACAGGCGGTGGCTCGCATGCGACAGGTGCCGCGCCACGAGCCCAGGCGATGGCATCGGCGACATCCTGCTCGGCAACGCCCAGTTCCGCGAGCTTGGCCCGAACCGCATCGGCACGCAGGATCCGCACGGGCGTGAGCACGATCCGCCCGCCGCGTGCCTCGACATCGAAGTACTCGGCCGGCCCCACCGCCTGCGTGACCTGCTTGGGCAGCGTGAGCTGGTTCTTGGAGGTGAGCTTCGCCAGCACGGTGGAGATGGTAAGGAAGTAAGGAAACCTTACTTTATCGGATCGGATTCAGGTTGTCAGCAGCCCCTTGCGCTCGATGAAGCCGATCACCTCCTCCATGCCCTGGCGCGTGCGCAGGTTCGTCATCACGTAGGGGCGGGTGGGGCGCATGCGGCGGGTGTCGGCCTCCATCACCGAGAGGTCTGCGCCCACGTGAGGGGCGAGGTCGATCTTGTTGATGACGAAAAGATCGCTCTTGGTGATGCCGGGGCCGCCCTTGCGCGGGATCTTCTCGCCGGCGGCCACATCGATGACGTAGATCGTGAGGTCGCTGAGTTCGGGGCTGAAGGTGGCGGCCAGGTTGTCGCCGCCGGACTCGATGAAGACGATGTCGGCATCAGGGAACCTGGCGAGCATGCGGTCCACCGCCTCGAGGTTGATCGAGGCATCCTCGCGGATGGCGGTGTGCGGGCAGCCGCCGGTTTCCACACCCATGATGCGCTCGGGCTCGAGCGCACCGGCCACCGTGAGGAGGCGCTGGTCTTCCTTGGTGTAGATGTCGTTGGTGACGACGACGAGATCCCACTTCTCGCGCATCGCCTTGCACAGCATCTCCACGAGGGTGGTCTTGCCCGAGCCTACCGGGCCGCCTACGCCCACGCGCAGCGGGGGGAGCTTCTTGGTGCGGCCGGGGATGAGGTGCAGCTTCATGGGGGAGTGGGGCGGGTTGGGGGGCGCAGCCGCGCGGGGTGGGACGGGCGTGGCGGTGCGTGCTGGCGTGCGCTCATGATCGAAACAGGCGGGAGTATTGGCTCTCGTGCTGGGCCGACAGGATCGCGAGCATCGGCGTGAAGGCCTGGCGGGTTTCGTCGTTGCGCGCAAGCGCTTCGTCGATGGCAGCCGGGCTGGCATCGGCCAGGCGGGCCAGCATGCGTTGCGCGGCGGCCTGGCCGAGGGGCACGGCCTTCATCGCGGCCTGCACCATGTTCTCGGCCCAGCCGAAGGCGAAGGCCAGCAGCGCCTGGCGCGCGTCGGCGTCAGCCAGGGTGGCGGCGAGGGCGAAGGTCACGGGCCAGGTGGGGGCGGGCTTGAGGGCAGCGCAGGCAGCCACGCGCTCGTCTTCTGCCTGGCTGCTGTTGCGCAGCCATTCGACGAGCGAGCGGCCCATCTGCTCGGCCTGCAGGCGCAGCTCGGCCGTCTCGCGCGTGGCGAGGACCCAGTCGTTGAGGGTGGCTACGCGCGCGAGGTCGCTCGCTTGCCAGGCGTGCACGGCCTGGGCGGCCGCGGGCGCGTCGGCGCGGGCGAGTGCGAGGTGCAGTTGGTCGACCAGCCAGTCGCCGGCCTGCGCCTCGTTCGTGACGCGCCCGGCCTCGACGGCCGCCTCCAACCCTTCGGAGTAGCTGAAGCCTCCCACCGGCAGCGCCGGGGAGGCGAGCCACATCAGGCGCAGGAGGGTGGGGGCGTCGGGCATGGCGTGCGGGCGCCGCGGCTCAGGCGCCGCGCGGGCGACGCGTGATGGTCACGGGCTGGGGGCTGGCATGGGTGTGACCGTGGTCGTGGCTGCAGCCTGGGCCGTGGACGTGATCGTGATCGTGATCGTGATCGTGTGCCGAGGCCGGGGCGTGCGAATGGGTGTGGTCGTGCTGGTGGCTGTGCCCATGCGCATGGCTGTGGCCGTGGTCGTGCGTGTGGCCGTGGTCGTGGTCGTGGTCGTGGTCGTGGTCGTGCGCATGGTCGTGGCCATGGGAATGACTGTGCCCATGCCCCGGCGCATAGGCCCCGCCTTCGGGTTCGAAGGCGGCCTCCTCGTTCGTCACGATCAGGTGCATGCGCGTGAGCATTTCGCCCAGCACGTGGTCGGGCTCGATCTTGAGGTGATCGGGCTGCAGCTCGATGGCCACGTGGCGGTTGCCGAGGTGGTAGGCGGCTCGGGTGAGATCGAAGGGGGTGCCGTGCTGGGTGCAGTGGCGCACGACCATCACCGGTTGCGCCGCGGCCTGCACGCGGATGAGCGAGCCGTCTTCCGCAACCAGCACATCGCCGCCGCGGGCCTGCGTGCCGCGCGGCAGGAAGACGCCCAGGGCCCGGCCGGTGGAATCGGTGGCTTCGAAGCGGCTCTTCTGGCGCACATCCCAGTCGAGCGAGACGGAGGTGGCGCGCTTGAGCAGCACGGGGGCCAGGCCGCGGCCGGCGGGGACGAGCTTGTTGACGGTCAGCATGTCAGGACGACTTCAGAACAGAAAATACCGCTGCGCCATCGGCAGCTCGGTTGCCGGCTCGCAGGTGAGCAGTTGCCCGTCGGCGCGCACGGCGTAGGTCTGTGCATCGATCTCCATCACGGGGGTGTAGGCGTTGTGCACCATGTCAGCCTTGCGCACGGTGCGGCAGCCCTTCACGACTGACAGGCGCTTGCGCAGGGCGTAGCTCTCGGCCGCGCCGCTGGCCAGGGCTGCCTGGCTCACGAAGGTGAGCGAGGTGCGTGACAAGGCGCCTCCGAAGGAGCCGAACATGGGCCGGTAGTGCACCGGCTGCGGCGTGGGGATGCTGGCGTTGGGGTCGCCCATCGCGGCCAGCGCGATGAAGCCGCCCTTGAGCACCAGTGCGGGCTTGACGCCGAAGAAGGCGGGCTTCCAGATGACGAGGTCGGCCCACTTGCCTACCTCGATGCTGCCCACCTCGTGCGCGATGCCGTGGGTGAGCGCCGGGTTGATGGCGAGCTTGGCCACGTAGCGCTTCACGCGCGCGTTGTCGTGGCGTGCACTGTCCCCGGGCAGGCCGCCGCGCTGGGCCTTCATCTTGTGCGCCGTCTGCCAGCAGCGGATCACGACCTCGCCCACCCGGCCCATGGCCTGGCTGTCGGAGGAGAACATGCTGATGGCGCCGAGGTCGTGCAGGATGTCCTCTGCCGCGATGGTCTCGCGCCGGATGCGGCTCTCGGCAAAGGCGAGGTCCTCGGCGATGGAGGCATCGAGGTGGTGGCACACCATCAGCATGTCCAGGTGCTCGTCCAGCGTGTTGACGGTGTACGGGCGCGTGGGGTTGGTGGAAGAGGGCAGCACGTTGGCCTCGCCCACCACCTTCATGATGTCCGGGGCGTGGCCGCCGCCGGCACCCTCGGTGTGGAAGCTGTGGATCGTGCGGCCCTTGAAGGCGGCGATGGTGTCTTCGACGAAGCCGCTCTCGTTGAGGGTGTCGGTGTGGATGGCGACCTGGGTGTCGGTCTCCTCGGCCACGGCCAGGCAGTTGTCGATGGCCGCCGGGGTGGTACCCCAGTCCTCGTGCAGCTTCATGCCGATGGCACCGGCCTCGACCTGCTGGCGCAGCGCCTCGGGCCGGCTGGCGTTGCCCTTGCCCATGAAGCCCAGGTTGACCGGCAGTCCCTCGGCCGCCTCGAGCATGCGCG
>JBJTVI010000492.1:0-2519 GCA_046081145.1 Rubrivivax sp. | reverse complement strand
CTGGGCCTCGTGCACCCGAAGCGCGTCAAGCGCAACGCCGATGCGCGCGCCGGCGACGTGCTGGTGCTGGGCAAGCCGCTGGGCGTGGGCGTGATGAGCGCGGCGCTGAAGAAGGGCGAGCTCGGCGAGGCCGGCTACGCCCGCATGATCGAGACCACCACACGGCTGAACACCCCCGGGCCGGAGCTCGCCGAGCTGCCCGGCGTGCACGCGCTCACCGACGTCACCGGCTTCGGCCTGGCCGGCCACGCGCTCGAGATGGCGCGCGGGGCGGGGCTGCAGGTGCACCTGGACTGGCCCGCGGTGCCGCTGCTGCCAGGCGTGCGCGCGCTGGCCGCGCAGGGATACGTCACGGGAGCCTCGGGCCGCAACTGGGCCGGTTACGGCAGCGACGTGGCGCTGCCCCAGGCCATGGCCCCGGAGGACCGTGCGCTGCTGACCGACCCGCAAACCAGCGGCGGGCTGCTCGTGGCCTGCGAGCCGGCATCGGTGGATGCGGTGCTTGCGATCTTCAGGCGCCACGGCTTCGACGCCGCGGCGGTGGTGGGGCGCTGCCAGGCGGCGGCGCAGCCGGGGCTGGTGGTGTCGGCCTGAGCGGGCTCGTGGGCTCGTGGGCTCGTGGGCTCGTGGGCTCGCCACCTCGCGGGCGCGTCGAGGCGGCCGCGGTCGACGGGTCCAAGGACTTCCGCCGGCACCCTCTCACGACAACTGCTCCCCACGCGCCGACGCCCCAGGGCATCCCTTGCCCTTGGCAGGTTGCGTAACCGAAGCTCCCCTTTCAGCGAATGGACCACGTGAGCTCCCCGTGGGAGACCTTCGAAGCCGCTGTAGCGCCGCTGTGGCAACGCGCGCAGCAGGGCGACGATGCCGCCTACCGGGAGGCCCTTGGATGGATGGCCAGGCGGCTGCGCGCCTACCTGCGCCGCCGGCTCGCCGACCGCCCCGAAGATGTGGAGGATCTCTTGCAGGAAACCCTGCTGGCGCTGCACCTGCAGCGCGGCACGCACGACCCGAAGCGACCGGTGAGCCACTGGATGCACGCGATCGCACGCTACAAGCTCATCGACCACTGGCGCCGCCATGGCCGTCGCGATGCGCCCCTGGAGTCGGTGGAGGACTTCGAGGACTTCGCGGCCGAGGACGCCCCGCAGGAAACCGCGATGGCACGGCGCGACCTGCAACGGCTGCTGGCGCAGCTGCCGGCCGCACAGCGGCGCGCCATCGCGCTGACCAAGCTCGAAGGGCTGTCGGTGGCGCAGGCTGCGCAGGAGACCGGGGCCAGCGAGTCGGCCATCAAGGTGCAGGTGCACCGTGGGCTCAAGCGCCTGGCCGAATGGGTGCGGCGCACGCCGCAGGAGGGCGACGATGCGCACCGATGAGTGGGTCGAGATGCTCGCCCGTGGCGCGGGCCCACCGGCCCGGGCGCAGGTCTGGCGCAGCCTGGGCCTGCCGATGGCCGTCGCCACCGTGCTGGGGCTGGCCGCGGGCCTGGCCCTGCTCGGACCCGTTGCCGCGGGCGAGTTCGCGACCGCGGCCCCGTGGATGAAGCTGGCCTACACCGCCACGCTGGCGCTGGCCCTCGGCCTGGCGGCCTTCCGCGCCGGGCTGCCGGGCGCTTCAGGGTGGGCACCGTTGGCCGCTGCCGCACTGGCCTGTGCGGCGATGGGTAAGCTCGGAGCCCTGGCCTGGTGGCTGGCCGAACCCTCCGCCCGCGCAAGCGCGGTGCTCGGCGCCGACGGCAGCTGGCTGGGCTGCGTGCCCAAGGTGGGGCTGCTGGCCCTGCCCGCCTTTGCCGCAGCCATGCTCGGGCTGCGGGCCCTGGCCCCGACGCGGCTGCGCCGGGCGGGAGCGCTGGCGGGCGGTGCGGCCGGGGCCTGCGGTGCGTTGGCCTACGCCTTTTGCTGCCCCGAGTCTTCACCCACCTATGTGGCCCTGTGGTACTCGGCCGGCATCGCGGGCTGTGCCGCCGCGGGGGCCCTGGCCGGGCCCCGGCTGCTGCGGTGGTGAGGATCCCCGACCCCCGACATCAGCCCCCCGGGCTGTAACCGAAAGCGTGGATCCATCGAATTCGCCGATGTCGGCTGGACGAGCCTGCCCCATGGGCTGCAGCCGGCCGCCCTCCCCCCTTGACCCGAGGAACCTCAAGATGAAGATGCTTGCCCGCCCTGCCCTTCGTACCCTGCTTGGCGCCGTGATCGGCCTGGCCGCCACTTTCGCGCAGGCACTCGAAGTCAAGCCCTTCACGCCCGAAGCGCTGGCGGCCGCACAGGCTGCCGGCAAGCCAGTGGCCGTGCACTTCCACGCCGAGTGGTGCGGCACCTGCAAGCAGCAGGAAAAGGCGATTGCGCAACTGCAGGGCGACAAGAGCCTGGACATGGTGCTCCTTGTGGCCGATTACGACAGGGAGAAGGAGTTGCGCAAGAGCCTGCGCGTGCGCAGCCAGTCGACGATGGTCGTCTTTCGCGGCAGCACCGAGCGCGCGCGGCTGGGGGGCGACACCTCGGCCGAGAAGTTTCGCA
>JBJTVI010000491.1:0-2324 GCA_046081145.1 Rubrivivax sp. | reverse complement strand
GCCAGTTCGGCCGCCTGGGCTGCATCGATCTGCCACGGGTGGAACAGGTCCAGGTCGCGCGCCGCCTCCCGGGGGCTGGCCAGATCAGCTTCGTCGGGCAGCCCGGCGGCGGGATCCTCGGCTGTGAAGCGGGCGATGTCCCAGGCCGCACGTACCGTCTGCTCCAGCGCGGCGCGGGAGAAGTCCGAGGTGCTGGCGTTGCCGCGGCGCTGACCCAGGTACACGCTGATGCCCAGCGACTTGTCGCGATTGCGCTCGACGTTTTCCAGATCGCCCTTGCGCACCGACACCGACAGGCCCGAGCCCTCGGAGACCTCCACCGCGGCATCGGTGGCGCCAGCTTCTCGGGCCATCTCGAGCACATCCTCGACCATCTGCTGGAAGGCCTCGCGCGGGTAGGCGAAGCCGCTGCCGGCCTGCCCGGCGTCCTTTGCCGCCGCACTCCCCGCGCGGCGAGCCGAGCTGCCCAGCGGCGCATGGCTGGCGTCGGCGCCAGTGCCCTTGGAAGCCATCGGGCGGCCTGGGCCGGAAATGGAGGTACGGGCGGCCGGGCGGGCGAAGGTCTTGAGGCGCATAACCGACGATTATCATCGTCCGATGCCGCAACGCCCTGCCCCCGGCCGCACCCATGCACGCGAGGCCGACGCCACCCATGACGAGCAGGGGCGGCCCAGCAAGTCTCAGCGCAAGCGCGAGTCCACCGAGCTGCAGACGCTCGGCGCGGAGCTCATGGAGCTGCCCGATGGCGCCTTTGCGGCGCTGCCGCTGCCCGAGGACCTGCGCGAGGCGATGCGCGAGTACCGCCGCACGCGCTCGCACGAAGGCCGGCGGCGCCAGTTGCAGTACGTGGGCAAGCTCATGCGCACGGCCGATGCCGAGCCGCTGCGCGAGGCGCTGGCCGCCGCCCGCCTCGGTGGCGCGCGCGACAGCCTGCTGCTGCACCAGGCCGAAGCCTGGCGCGAGGAACTGCTGGCCGATGACGAGGCGCTCACGCGCTGGGCGCGCGAACACCCCGAGAGCGACCTGCAGCAGCTGCGCCAGCTCGTGCGCACCGCGCGGGCACAGGCCGTGCAAGCGCCTTCCGCCGGCGCCGCGGGCCAGCCGCCGCGCCAGGGGCGCGGCCACCGCGAACTCTTCCGCTTCATCCGCACCAGCCTGCCCACCCCATGAGTGCCTTCGAATCCGTGCGCATCGGCCTGGTCTCGGTGAGCGACCGCGCCTCCGGCGGCGTGTATGCCGACCAGGGCATCCCGGCCCTGCGCGAATGGCTCACGCGCGCGCTGCGCAACCCCGTGCATTGGGAGGAACGGCTGATTCCCGACGAGCAGCCACGCATCGAGGCGACGCTGCGTGAACTCGTGGACGAAGCCGGTTGCCACCTCGTGCTCACCACGGGCGGCACAGGCCCCGCCCCGCGCGACGTGACGCCTGAAGCCACGCTGGCCGTGGCCGACAAGGTGATGCCGGGATTTGGCGAGCAGATGCGCCAGATCAGCCTGGCCTTCGTGCCCACGGCGATCCTGTCGCGCCAGGTGGCGGTGATCCGCCGGGGCGCGCTCCTCATCAACCTGCCCGGGCAGCCCAAGTCGATCGCCGAGACGCTGCAGGGGCTGCCGCAGGCCACCCCGCCGGTGCAAGGCATCTTCGCCGCCGTTCCCTATTGCATCGACCTCATCGGCGGGCCCTACCTCGAGACCGACGACGCGGTGTGCGCGGCCTTCCGGCCAAAGTCGGCCCGGCGCTCCCAGCTGGCGGGCTGAGCAGCGCGGGCCCGGGTGGCCCGCCCGCCTCGCCTTACCTGACCAGCCGCTGCAGGCCTTCGGCGTCGAAGCGCTCGGTGGTCTGCGCATCCTGCGGCACGCAGCCGCTCGCGCGGCCCGCGCCAGGCTCGGCCGCCGAGAGCTGCTCGATGGCGGCCCACAGCAGGGCGATCTGGTGCTCGTGCTGCGAGGCGTGGTCGATCAGGCCCTTCATGGCCAGCGCCACGGGGTCGTCGCCCTGCGTGACGCCATAGGCCGAAAAGCCCATACGCGCCGCAGCGGCCTCGCGCTGTGCGTCGGCCGAGGCCTGCAGGATGCGCGCCGGAATGCCCACCGCGGTGGCGCCCGGTGGCACGGCCTGCAGCAGCACGGCGTTGCTGCCCACGCGCGCGCCATCGCCCACGGTGAAGCTGCCCAGCACCTTGGCACCCGCACTGACGATCACCCCACGGCCCAGCGTGGGGTGGCGCTTGGCGCCTTTGTCGAGCGAGATGCCGCCCAGGGTGACCCCGTGGTAGAGCGTGCAATCGTCGCCGACTTCGGCCGTCTCGCCGATGACCAGGC
>JBJTVI010000490.1:0-2486 GCA_046081145.1 Rubrivivax sp. | reverse complement strand
CATGGGTGCGATCGAGGCCCGGCTGCGCGATGGGGTCCCGGCGCGCATCTTCCGGATCTCGTTCTCCGGCGAACTCGGCTTCGAGATCGCGGTGCCCGCGGCGTCGGCACATGGGCTCATGCAGCGCATCGAAGAGGCCGGCGCAGACTTCGGCATCACGCCCTACGGCACCGAGGCGCTGACGATGCTGCGCGTGGAGAAGGGCCACGCTGCCGGCGGCGAGCTCAACGGCCAGACGAGTGCAGCCGACCTCGGCCTGGGCCGGATGCTCTCGCCGCACAAGGACTTCATCGGCCGTGCGCTGTCGCAGCGTGCAGCCTTCGTCGATCCGCTGCGCCCCGCCCTCGTCGGGCTGCTCCCGGTGCAGGCCTCGGGCCGCGCGGGTGGCGGTGCGCACCTCTTCGAGCCCGGTGCACCGCGCCACATCGAGAACGACCTCGGCTACCTCACGTCGTCAACCTTCTCGCCCGCCCTGGGGCAGTGGGTCGCCCTCGGGCTGCTTGCCGGCGGGCGTGCGCGCATCGGCTCGCGCGTGGTGGCCCACGACCCGGTGCGCGGCCAGGACACCGAGATGTGGGTCACCGAGCCTTGCATGGTCGACCCCGAGGGCAGCCGACTCAAGGTGAGCACGGGGCCCGCCGCGGCGGCGCTGCAGGGCGTTGCCGACTCACCCGCTGCGCAGCGCCACGTTCGGCACGCGCTGCACGGCATCGCGGCACCCGGTCGCCACGGGCGCAGCCAGGGCCCGGCGGGCGTGCATGCCCGCCTCGACGGGGGTGCGGCCTTTGCCCACGTGCTGCCGGCACCAGGCCAGCGGGCCGCCTGCCTGCAGGCCATGGCCGAGGCCTTCGGGTCGGGCGTGGCCACCGATGAACCCAGGCGCGCCTGGCACAGCGAGGCCCTGGCCTGGCGCTGGTGCGGGCCCGACCGCTGGCTGGCCTCTGCGCCCGCAGGCACAGGCTTCGCCGCGCACCTGCAGGGGCAGCTGGGCGACCGCGCAGCCGTGATCGACCAATCCGGCGGCCTGTACGCGTTGCAGCTCACGGGCCCGGCCGTGCGCCGCACCCTGGCCAAGGGCCTGGGCCTGGACCTGCACCCCCGCGCCTTCGCGGTGGGCGAGACGGCGCTCACGCTGCTGGCACACCAGCATGTGCAGCTCACGCGCACCGAAGAGGATGCCTTCGAGCTCGTGGCCCCGCGCTCGACGGCGCATGACCTGTGGCACTGGCTCGAGGCCTCGGCCGCGGAGTTCGGGCTCGAGGTGGCGCACGCGCCGCCCGCCCCCTGAGGCGGGCCGCACCCGGCGCGACGAAGGTTGCCCGGAACGCAGCCTCGAAAGAGTCGTCGAACGCGGCCCTTGAAGCACCCTCGCCGGGAACGTGAGAGGAGTCGCCTCAGCCTGCCGGCTCGGCGCGTGCCGGCACGTCCAGCACCTCGGGCTCGTGCCCCGTGGCAGCCAGCAACTGCCGCAGCCCCGGTAGCGGCACCGAGAGCGTGGCCGTGTTCACGAGCGGGTGGCACTGCAGAGCATCGGCCTGCCACAGCCCCTCGTCGATGACGACACGCACCTCGCATTGGTCGTCGCACACCACCCCCAGCACGCTCACCGCTCCGGGCGTGACCCCAAGCAGGCGCTGCAGGTTCTCCGGCGAGCCGAAGGTGAGCTTGCGCAGCCCCAGCGCCCGGGCCAGTTGCGAGAGGTCCACCCGCTTCTCGTAGGGCACCACCACCAGGTAATGCCCCGGGCCGTGCACATCGCGCAGGAAGAGGTTCTTGGCCTTCGCACCCGGCAGCGGCGGCACGAGCCGCGAAGCCTCCTCGGTGGTGTAGACGGCCGCGTGATCGACGCGCTCGAAGGCGATGCCAAGGCGCTGCAGGCGCTCGGTCACGGCACCAGGATCGGCAGAGGCGGGGGCTTGATCGTTCATGTTCCTGCCAGTGTGCCAGCCCTGCCCTTTCTGGCTGGTGTCGCGGCTGGTGTCGCGGCTGGCGCCGGGCGGTCCAGCTCCCCCTCGGCCTGCGCCAGGATCCGGTCGAGCCTGTCCTTGAGCTTTTCGGTGGAGAGCTCCTCGCGCAACCGCTCCACCATCAGCGCCAGCGCGAAGGGGCTCGGCGCGCGCAGCTCGACGAGCTCGAGTGTGGCGCCGCGCATCGCGGCGAGTGCCTGGCGCAGCCGGGAGAGCTCGAGCTCCTGCGAGAGCACCTCGCTTTGCGCCTGCGTGAGCAGCCGGTTGGCGGGGTCGTACTGGCGAAAGACATCGAAGAAGAGGCTCGATGAAGCCTGCAGCTGCTTGAGGCTCTTGGGCGCGCCGGGGTAGCCGCTGAAGACGAGCCCGGCCACGCGCGCGATCTCGCGAAAGCGCCGCCGCGCGAGCTCGCCGCTGTTGAGCGAGGCGAGCACATCGTCCAGCAGCTCGCGCTCCTCGAGGAGCGAGCCGTCCAGCAGCGCATCGAGCACCGGCTCGCGTGCGGCCAGGATCTCCAGG
>JBJTVI010000489.1:0-3368 GCA_046081145.1 Rubrivivax sp. | reverse complement strand
GACGATGGCGCCGGTGAGGCCGGCCAGTGCATCGGCACGCAGCGCGCCGGGCTGGCGCCAGTCCTCGCGCCAGCGCAGGAAGGGCAGCTTCATCCGCGCCGCGCCTCACGCCGGGCCAGCCACAGCGTGGCGGCGCTGATCACGAGGCCCCCTGCCAGCGTGCTGCCCGTGGGGACATCCCCGAACACCGCCCACCCCAGCAGCGCGGCCCAGATCAGCTCGAGGAATTTCGGCGTCTGCGTGGCCGACAGCTCGGCCTCGCGCATCCCGCGCGTCAGGCAGTAGTGCCCCAGGCTGCCCAGCAGCCCGCACACCAGGAACCCGGCCAGCTGCGCCAGGCTCACCGGCTGCCAGACGGCCCAGGCCAGCGGCGCGCTCATCAAGGAGATCGTCAAGCCCTGCCACAGCACGATCGTACCGGTGCTCTCGTAGCGGGTCAGGGCCTTGGTCACCAGGAAGGAGGCCGCGAACACCGGTGCCGAGGCGAGCATCACCAGGTGGTACATGCCCGGGCCCTGGCCGCTCCAGTCCACGCGCGGGCCCACCACCACCATGACGCCGGCAAAGCCCAGCGAGGTGGCCAGCCAGCGCTCCCAGCGCATGGGCTCGCGAAAGAAGAGCCAGGCGCCCACCATGATGAACAGGGGCGTCGTGAAGCCGATGGCCGTCATGTCGGCCAGGGGGATGCGCGGCAGCGCCACGAACCACAGGCACAGGCCTGCGGTGTGCAGGGCGCCCCGCACGAACTGCCCGCCCACGGCCTGGGGCCGGTAGGCCGAGGGCCCGTGCGCCACCACCATCGGCAGCAGCACGAGCAGGCCGAACAGGTAGCGCAGGAACTGGGCCTGGAAGGGGTGCACCTGCTGCGCCAGGCTGCGCACGAAGGCGTTGAGCAGGCTGAAGGCCAGGCCCGCGCACACGGTCCACAGGATGGCCTGCGCCACCGGGGACAGGTGGGCGGTGCGGCGCACGACGCCCGCGCGGGCGCGCAGCCACAGTTGCTGAGGCAGGAGAAGGCGGGCGGAAGGCACGAAGGGTAGAGTATCCACCCGGGCACCGGCCCCGCGCGGCGCGTCCGGCGTGCGCAGGGGCCGCTGCCGCCAGGAGCCCTCCTTGACCACCTTCGCCCCTGCCCCGAGCGGCCCTTGCGTGGTCGGCATCGGCCACGCCTCGATCGACCACGTGTTCGAGGTGCAGGCGCTGCCGGCTGCGCCGCTCAAGGTGCCGGCCCACGCCTACCGCGTGCAGGTGGGTGGGATGACGGCCAACGCCGTGGTGGCGGCGGCGCGGCTCGGGGCGCGTGCGCGCATCCTCGCCCCGGTGGGCGACGACGGATCGCTCGGCGCCTTCCGAGCGCACTTCGAGCGGGAGGGGGTGGATGCCAGCGGCCTGCTCGTGGTGCCCGGGGCGCAGAGCTCGGTGGCGGCGGTCGTCGTCGACGCCACCGGGCAGCGGCTGATCATCGGCCATCGTGGAGATGCCTTGTCACGCGTGCCCGAGCTGCCCGCTGCGGCGCTCGACGGCGCGGATGTGCTGCTCACCGATCCCCGCTGCCCGGCCTGGTGCGTCCGGGCGCTCGAGGTTGCCCGTGCCCGGGGGGTGCTGAGCGTGCTCGACGCGGACGTGGCGCCCGCGCAGGACCTGCGGCAGGCCGTGTCGCTCGCCGCCTGGGCCGTGTTCTCCGAGCCGGGGCTGCAGGCCTTCTCGGGCCCGGGCTGCACGCACGAGGACGCCCTGCGCGCCGCCCTGGCCGCAGGCGCCCGGCACGCGGTGGTGACGCTGGGCGAGCGTGGCCTGCTGTGGCTGGAAGGCCCCGGCGTGCCGCAGGCCGTGCTGGCCTTCGCCGTGCCTCAGGTGGTGGACACGACCTCGGCGGGCGACGTGTTCCATGCCGCCCTGGGCTGCGCGCTCGCCCGTGGCCAGGGCGCCCTGGCTTCGCTGCGTTTCGCGGCGGCGGCCGCCGCGCTCAAGTGCACCCGGGGCGGCGGGGTGCTGGCTGCCCCCACGCTCGAGCAGGTCCAGGCCGCGCTCAGCCCGGATCGACCACGCCCAGCCGCGCCCCGATCGCCTTGAACATCTCCAGAAGCGCCGGCTCCACCGGAATGCCGTCGCGCCCGCGCTGGGCCGCCACTTCGTACTCCGGGTCGCCGGGCATGCGCGGTGAGCCGGGCTCGGCGGCGAGCTCGCGCGCCATCGCCTCCACCTGCGCGGCCAGGGCCGGGCCGCCGGCAAAGCGCGCGGGGTCGATGACGATGAAGAAGGAGCCGATGGCCTGGGGTCGCTCGATCTCGCCGAACATCGAGGTGAGGTGCGGCCCGAAGCCGTTGCCCACCAGCGGCCCGCACAGGAGGTCGATGATGAGGGCCATCGCGTAGCCCTTGTAGCCGAAGTCGCGGCCGCCCAGGGGCATCACGGCGCTGGCCTGCAGCGCGTCGGTGGTGGGGGTGCCGCCGGCATCCACGGCGGTGTCGGGCGGCAGCGGGTGGCCTTCGCGCTGCGCGTTGCGCACCCGGTTCCAGGGGATGGAGGTGGTGGCCATGTCCAGGCACACGGGCTCTCCCTGCGCGCGCGGGAAGGCAATGGAGATCGGGTTCGTGCCGAAGTAGGGGCGCTGCCCGCCGTGGGGCACGGCGATGCTGTTGGCGTGGGTGAACGAGATGCCCACCATCCCCTGGCGCGCGGCCACCCGCGAGTACAGGCCCACGGCGCCGCAATGCGAGGCGTTGCGCACGCCCACGGCGGCCACGCCGCTTTCGCGCGCAATCGCAATGGCCTCGCGCATGGCGCGGTGCGCCACCACGATGCCCTGGCCCTGGTCGGCCTCCACCACGGCGCTGGCGGGGCCGGTGCGCAGGATTCGGAGCTCCGGGCGCGTGCGCACGCTGCCGTTGAGCAGGCGATCGAGGTAGTGCGGCAGAAGCGACACCCCGTGCGAATCGATGCCCCACAGGGTGGTCTGCACGAGGCTGTCGGCCAGCAGCGCGGCATCGTCCTCGGGCATGCCGCTGGCGGCGAAGCAGCGCGTAGCCCAGCTGCGCATCACCGCAGGGGGGAAGAGGGCGGAATCGGCGTGGGTGGGTTGCAGGCTCATCGTGGGTTCCGGTGGGTCACATCACGGCGCCGAGTTGCCACGGCACGAATTCGCTCTGGCCGTAGCCGTGCAGCTCGCTCTTGGTCTTGCGGTCCGAGGCGGTGTCGAGCATGAGCTGGAAGATGCGCGCGCCGCAGGCCTGCACGGAATCGCTGCCGTCGACGATGCCGCCGCAATCCAGATCGATGTCTTCCATCTGGCGCTGCCACAAGGCCGTGTTGGTGGAGAACTTCAGCGAAGGGCTCGGGGCGCAGCCGTAGGCCGAGCCGCGGCCGGT
>JBJTVI010000488.1:0-3859 GCA_046081145.1 Rubrivivax sp. | reverse complement strand
GCGTGTCCACCGGCATGCGCGCCTGGACGAAGTCCGCCCCGCGCTGCGTGAACACGATCCCCAGGTGCCGCGCGAGCGTGTCGGGTGGCGGCTCGAAGGGAGGAGCCGGCAGAGCGGCCGGGTCGAACCACAGGCTCATGCTTGCTGCGGCGTGAAAGGCCGTACGCACGCTGTATCCCAGGCCGATGATTGGCTCATGGCCTACAGCCCCAGAAACCCCGCCACCGCCCGCTCATAGGCTTCGGCCCGCAGCAGGAAGGGGTAGTGCCCGCCGCCTTCGATGACCACCGACTGCGCGCCCGGGTAGGCCGCGCGCAGGGCCGCGCGCATGGGCGGCGGGATGAGCGGGTCGTTGTCGCACTCGACGATCAGCAGCTGCGCGTCGGGCAGGCCCAGAGGGGGCAGCGGTGTGGCGCGCTGCACGGCGAGCATGCGCGCACGCAGCAGCTCGGGCGCCTGGCAGCGCCCGACGAGCTCGAGCTGCAGCGCCTTGAACTCGCCTTCGGGCAGGGCCTGCAGCCGGCCCAGCGCCTCAGCGTGGATCTCGGCAGCGGAGCGCCCTTCCAGCGCCGCCAGCTTCTCGGGCGACTGCGTGGGCGTGGGGTCGAAAAAGGTGTTGCCGAGCACCACGCGATTCAGCCGCTGCGGGTGCCGCACCGCCACCCACTGCGCGAGGTAGCCCCCGAGCGAGCTGCCCACGAGGTCGAAACGCTCCAGGCCGAGCGCGTTGGCCACCGCCACGACGCCTTCGGCCAGGACCGGCGCCGCATCGTCGGCGGGGTAATGGATGGCCACCATGGTGCGCCGGTCGCCGTAGGCGAGCAACTGGCGGCACCACGATTCGGCGGTGCCCTGCGCGCCCGGCAGCCACAGCACGGGAAACCCTGAGCCACTGCCGGCGGTACGGACGATCTCGACCGCGCGCCCTTGCGCCTGCACCGTCGACACCGGCCACGTCGCGCGCAACCTCTGCAGAACCTCGGTACCCATCTTCAGCCTCCCTCCACCCTGAACGACACCCGGCCCAGGCCGGCTACTTCGGCCTGCACCAGGCCCGCAGCCGGCACCGGATCGGCGGCCGTGGCGGCTCCGGCCAGAAGCACGCTGCCCGCGCTGACCTTCAGCCCATGGCGGCGCGCGAGCTGCCAGGCCGCGTGCAGCGCCCGCCAGGGGCTGCCGAGGATGGCGGCACTGCTGCCGAGCTGCCGAACCCGAGCGTCGAACTGCATCACGATGCCCAGGTTGTCGAGCGCGGGCGGCACGCGGCGCCAGGGACCGACCACGAAGCCGAAGCCCGAGGTGTTGTCGGCCACGACCGCATCGAGCGAGAAGCGGAAGTCGGCGTAGCGCGAGTCGATGATCTCCATCGCAGGTGCCACCGCCTCCACGGCACCGACAAGCTGGCTCGCGTGCTCGATGGCGTGCAGCTCGCGCCCGAGCAGCATCGCCACCTCGGGCTCGACGCGGGGGTGGATGGCCTGGTTACGCACCAACGTGCCCCCGTCTTCGACGTGCATCGCATCGGTGAGCTGCCCGATGATCATCTCGTGCACGCCCTTCTGGGCCATCTAGGCGCTTACGCGCCAAACCCCACACGCACCGAGCCGAGCCCCTCGATGCGCGCCTCGAAGAGATCGCCGGGCTCGGCCTTGACCATCGGCCCGAGCGCCCCGGACATCACGAGGTCCCCGGCGCGCAGCGGCTCGCCCATCTCCACGAGCTTGCGCGCGAGCCACACCAGCGCGTTGACCGGGTGGCCCAGGCACGCGGCGCCCACCCCGGTGGACACCTCCTCGCCACGGCGCTCCATTACCATGCCAGCGAGCCGCAATTCGACCGCGCCCAGCGGGCGCGGCTCGTTGCCCACGACGAAAAGGCCCGAGGAGGCGTTGTCGGCCACCGTGTCGAGCAGCTTGATGTTCCAGTTCGTGATGCGGCTGCCCACGATCTCGATGGCCGGCAGCACGAACTCCACCGCGCGCATCACCTCGGCAGGCGAGGCGCCGGGCCGGTCGAGGTCGCGCCCGATGACGAAGGCCACCTCGGCCTCGACCTTGGCCTGCAGCACACGGCCCGGCGCGATCTCCTCGCCGTCGTAGAGCGCCATGTCATCGAGCAGCACCCCGTAGTCGGGCTGGTCCACGCCGAGCTGCGCCTGCACCGCGCGCGAAGTCATGCCGATCTTGCGCCCCACGATGCGCCGGCCTGCGGCCAGTGCGAGCTGCGTGTTGGCCTGCTGCACGGCGTAGGCCTGGGCCACGCCGCCGGCGGCCAGCTCATCCCGGATCGGCGCTACGGGAACACCCGTGGCCTGCGCTTCGCGCAGCCGGGCCGCCAGGCGCTCCACGGAAGGGTCCTTGGTCATGTCATGAGGCGAGCGGGCCCACCGTTATTTCCTGATGCGAAATTTTGGCTCAGGTCGGGGTCAACGGCAATAGAGCGGGGTGCAGAGCCAATATAAACTGGATTGATGCTCGCCCCGGTCAATCGCGAGGGCACGGCCCTCGACCTGAACCTGTTGCGCTACCTCCTCACGCTGGTGCAGGAGGGCAGCGTCTCGCGCACCGCCGTGCGGCTAGGTGTGACACAGCCGGCCGTGAGCGCCGCGCTCAAGCGCCTGCGCGAGGCCTTCGGCGACCCGATCCTCGTGCGCAGCGGGCAGACCATGGCCCCCACGCCGCGCGCACTCGAGATGGCCGAGCGCCTGGCGCCCATGCTCGCCAGCGTGCGCGAGATGGTCGAGGGCCGCGGCGCCTTCAAACCCGAGCGCTCGCGTCGCACCTTCACGCTCATGGGTTCGGACTTTGTGCAGTTCTTCCTTCTGCCCCGGCTGTGCGAACGCTTCGAACGCCAGGGCGTGCAGGTGACCCTCGAGCACCGGCCGGCCAACCCCGACAAGGTGCAGAGCTGGATGGAGTCGGGGCAGGTGGATCTGGGCGTGGGCTACCTGGTGTCGCCTCCGCCGGCGCTGCGCTCGCGGCTGCTTTTTCGCGACGAGCAGGTGTGCCTGATGCGCCGCGGCCACCCGGCGCTGGCCGGCGCCTTCACCATCGAGCGCTTCGCGGCGCTGCCGCATATCACGATCTCCCCGGGTGGTGCGGGCATCTATGGCGTGCGCATCGATGCGCTGCTTAAGTCGATGGGCATCCGGCGCCGAGTGGTGCTCACGCTGCCCTCGTTCCTGGCCGTGCCGCACGTCATCGCCCGCACCGACGCCATCGCCACCGTGCCAAGCCGCCTGGCGCGGCACTTCTGCGAGCAGCTGCCGCTGACCGTATGCCCGCCGCCGCTGGAGTTGCCGGCCTTCGAGATGTCGATGTTCTGGCACGAGCGGGTGCACAGCGATGCGGCGCACTTGTGGCTGCGCGGCGAGGTGACGGCCGCAGGGCGCGAAGTCGTCAAGTGAAGCCCAGAGCGGCAGGGCCCGTCGCCCCCGGCTCGGATGCTGGGGTGCGCTTGGGTGATTGCGCCAGCCCCGCAAACAGGCCATCGGGCATCGATCGCATTTATTCTAGACATCAAGACAGACCGTAGGCGCCGCCCGTTGGTGCGACTACCACGCGGCGTGGATGGGGCCGCCAGGCGGCGTGCCCTCGCCGGGAGGCTCCATGTCGACACTGCCCGCGCAAACCGTCTCGCGAACCCTCACCCCCGAACAGATGGAGGCGCACGTGGTGCGCTTTCGGCAGATGAAGCCGCGCAGCCGCGAGGCACAGGCTGCGCTGGGCATCCCGGCGGAGGTGTCGGAATTCATGGCGGCCGACCGCAACTACACCTACGTGGCGCCACAGCTCGAGCGCCACAGCCCGATCACGCGCTTTGCCGCCATGCGCGGGGGTGATCACGGCGATGCCCTGAC
>JBJTVI010000487.1:0-5511 GCA_046081145.1 Rubrivivax sp. | reverse complement strand
GGCGGCGCTGATGCTGGCCGAGGAGGGCAAGCTGGACATCGACGCGCCCGTCAACCAGGCCCTGCCCGACCTGGCCCTGCCCACGCTGCAGGGCCTGCCCACGCTGCGGCAGTTCATGAACCACACCAGCGGCTGGCGCTGCGGGCTGGACCTGAGCATGATCGGCAACGGCATGGCGCCGATGCCCGCGGGCTGGATGCCTCAGGCCGTGGCCCGCCAGCAAGGCGTGAACTTCGCGCCGGGCCACGGGCAGATCTACGCCAACACCGGTTACCACCTGCTGTCGATGGCGATCGACCGCGCGGCCGGCATGCCGCTGGAGGCCTTCCTGAAGGCGCGGGTGTTCGCACCGATGGGCATGGACGATACCGAGGGCGTGCCCAGCGACATGCACGTGACGCCCGACCGCGCCGCCAACCACGACCCCGCCCCGGCCGGCGGCTGGCGCCATGCGCGCGGTGCGAGCGACGAGATCCGCGGCGAGGGCAACCTGGTGTCGAGCCTGGACGACATGCTGCGCTGGCTGGCGCATCTGCGCGGCCCCAAACGCGTGGGCAGCGAAGCAGCCTGGGCGCAGATGCTCGCGCCCACGGTGCTGGCCGATGGCTCGCACTCGCCGTATGGCCTGGGGCTGGTGCGGCACAGTTACCGCGGGTTGGAGTTCATCGAGCACCCGGGCGGTGTGCCGGGCGGCAACAACCAGATGCTCACGGTGCCCGCACACGCACTGGACATCGTGCTGATGACCAACGGCCTGCCGCTGAGCATGCGCGACATGGCCACGAGGATCGTCGAGATCCTGCTGGCCGAGCATCTGAGCCCGCCGGAACCGAAGGCTGTGCTGGCGCGCTACCCGCATCTGGTGGGCGCCCGCTACCACGGGCCTTCGGGGCGGACCCTCGAGTTCGGCGCGGCGGGTGCTCCGGGTGCTGCAGACGCTTCGGACGCCCCACTCGGCCTGAGCTTCATGGCGAGCCCGCCCTTCATGCCGCTGCGCGACGAGGGCGACGCACTGCGCCTGCGCTACCAGAACACCACCACCTGCGACCTGACGCTGCGCACGGCCGAACTGGCCGCCACGGCCGACGGCCAGCCGCCAGCCACGCTGACGCTGCGCGATGGCCCGCACACCGAGCGCCTGGTGCGCCTGCCCGCCACGCCGCCTGCCGCGCAGGCCGCAGGCGCCCCCTGGCTGGGCCGCTGGTGGTGCCACGACCTGCAGGCCGAGGCCGAAATCAGCTTCGATGGCGACACGCTGGTGCTGTGGCTGCGCGGCGAGTACAGCGGCAGGCGCCGTCTGGTGCTGACGCCGCTGGCCGACGGCGTGTGTGGCGCGCTCAACCCCGAGTCGCCGTTCTTTGGCCACATGGTGCTGAGCCGCCAGGACGACGGCGGCCCCATCGCCACCCGCCTTGAACTCAACAGCGCCCGCACGCGCCACCTCGCGTTCGTGCGGCCCAGCCACGCTGCGAGCACCGCCCCATGAAAGTCTTCGTCGCCGGTCTGTTCACCGAGACCAACACCTTCTCGGCCTTTCCCACCGGGCGCGCCGCCTTCGAGGCCACCCGCGCGTCCGACCCGTTCTTCGCCGCCATGCGCCCGCTTCTGGAGCGTTGGGCGGCCGATGAAGGTCACCACCTGGCCATTGGCCCCGTGATGTCGGCCATTCCCGCCGGCCGCACCGTACAGAGCGCCTGGGAGGCCCTGCGCGACGAACTGCTGGCTACGCTGCAGGCCGCCATGCCGGTGGACGCCGTGATGATGCCGCTGCATGGCGCGATGGTGGCCGAAGGCTGCGACGACTGCGAGGGCGACCTGCTGGAGCGTGTGCGCGCCATCGTCGGCCCGAGGGTGGCCATCGGTGTCATGCTCGACCTGCATTGCCACTTCACCGCGCGCATGCGCCGCCATGCAGACGTGCTCGTGGCCTTCAAGGAATACCCGCACACCGACACGCTGGACCGCCTGGCCGAGGTCTGGCGGCTCACGCTGGACACCGCCGCCGGCCGCATCCGCCCGGTGACGGCCGTGGCCGACTGCCGCATGGTGGGCACCTGGCACACCACGCGCGAGCCCATGGCCGGCTTCGTGCGCCGCATGCAGGCGCTGGAAGGCCAGGTCGGTGTGCTGAGCGTGAGCTTCGGCCACGGCTTCCCGTTTGGCGACGTGCCGGAGGCCGGCGCCAAGGTCTGGGTGGTGACAAACGACGACCTGCCGCGCGCCCAGGTCCTGGCCGGCGAACTCGCCCGCGAGGTGTGGGCGATGCGCGAGGCGACCCGCAACGTGCCCCTTGGCCTTTCGAAGGCGCTGGACGTGCTGCAGGCCGCGCCCATCGGCAAGCCGCTGGTGCTGGCCGACATGGCCGACAACGCCGGCGGGGGTGCCAGTTCCGACAGCACCTTCGTTCTCGGCGCGCTGCTCGAACGCGGCATCGGCAACGTGGCCCTCGGTCCGGTCTGGGATCTGGGTGCCGTCCACGTCTGCCGCGAGGCGGGCGTGGGCAGCAGCTTCATGCTGCGCGTGGGCGGCAAGTGCGGCCCCAGCTCGGGCGACCCGGTGGACGTGAAGGTCACCGTGCGCGCGATCCAGGAACGCCATGTGCAGACCTGGCCCAAGGTCGCCACCTTCGACTGCGGCGACTCGGTCTGGGTGCAGACCGCCGACGGCATCGACCTGGTGCTCACCTCGGTGCGGCAGCAGGCCCTGGGAACGGACCTCTTCACGGGCCTGGGCATCGACCTCACGGCCAAACGCGCCATCGTCGTGAAGTCCACCCAGCACTTCCACGCCGCCTTTGCGCCACTGGCCCAGCAGGTGCTGTACGTGGGCACGCCGGGCCTGCTGCGCAGCGACTTCGCGCACATCGACTACCGGCATCGCCCGCTCGACTACTGGCCCCGCGTGGACGACCCGTGGGCGGCGCAGGCCGCTGCGGGCCCCGCATCCGGATCGCACGCATGATCCCCTGGGATTTCCTGATCATCGGCGGCGGCATCGCCGGCGTGTCGGTGGCGGCCGAGCTGGCCCCGCATGGGCGCACCCTGGTGCTGGAGCAGGAGTCCGCCCTGGGCTACCACGCCACCGGGCGCTCGGCGGCGATCGTGGTGCCCGACTACGGCGCGCCGCCGCTGCGCGCGCTCACGCAGGCCAGCCTGCCCACGCTGCTGCAGGCGCAGGCCGACGGCCATCTCCTGGCCCATCGCAAGGGCTCGCTGATGCTCGAGCTGCCGGGGCAGGAGGGCGCGCTTGACGCCAGCCTGAAGGACCCCGCCAGCCGGGGCCGGCTGCAAGAGGTGACGCTGGATGAGGCGCGGCAGCGGGTGCCTATCCTGCGGCGCGACGCCATCGCGCGCGTCGGCTGGGAGCCCGACGTGTGGGCGCTGGACGCCGACGGCTTGCTGCAGGGGTACCGCCGGCGCGCCCGTGCGGCCGGTGCGGAGTTCCGCTTGAGCGCCGAGGTCACCGCGCTCGCGCGCACGGGGGGAAGCTGGCGTTTCACGGTCGGCGGGGAGACGCAGGAGGCCATCACCGTGGTCAACGCCGCAGGAGCGTGGGCCGACACCGTCGCCGAGCGTGCCGGCCTGCAGCCGCTGGGCCTGCAGCCCAAGCGTCGCACCGCGCTGACCGTACCCGCGCCGGCCGGTCACGACGTGCAGGGCTGGCCCGCCGTGATCGACCTGGGCGAGACCCGCTACTTCAAGCCCGATGCAGGTGCACTGATGCTGTCGCTGGCCGAAGAGGTCGACTCGCCACCCTGCGATGCCTGGGCCGACGACGAGGACGTGGCCACGGCCGTGGACCGCGTGCAGCAGATCGCCGAGCTGCCGGTGGAGCGCGTGATCGCGAGTTGGGCTGGCTTGCGCACCTTCGCGCCCGACCGTGTGCCCGTGGTGGGCTGGGCGAGCGGGGCGCCGGGCTTCCTGTGGCTGGCCGGGCAGGGCGGCTACGGTCTGCAGACGGCCCCGGCCATGGCGCAACTGGCGGCCTCGATCGCGCTGGGCACCCGGTTGCCCGAGGGTCTGGCGCAGGCGGGTGTCGACCCTGCCGTGCTCTCGCCTGCGCGGTTCGCGCCCGGTGGCCGGGCCTGACTCCGGCACCGATGCCGTTGTGCACCTGCTGCGCGAGCAGCGTCGGCGCGAGACCATGCGGCGGCCTGAACGCGCCGCCTACGCGCCCAGCCCAAAGATGACCCACACGGCGGTGTCGGGCGAGTGGTTCTCGAAGTGGTGAGTCTCGCCCTGGGCGGCGAACAGAAGATCGCCGGGTGCGAAGGGCGCGCGCGCGCTCACAGCTGCTTGCGGTACTGCACGAAGCCGCTCTTGTCGGCGATGCGGTCGTAGAGCTGCATGGCCTGGGCATTGGACTCGTGGGTGAGCCACCAGACGCGCGATGCGCCGGCTTCCCGGGCTTGCGCATACACATGCTCGATCAGCGCGCGCCCAACGCCGGTTCCGCGTACTTCGGGCGCTGCGAACAGGTCCTGCAGGTAGATGTAGTCACCCACAGTCCAGCAGCTGCGGTGCTGGATGTAGTGCACCATGCCGACCAGCTGGCCGTGCTCGTCTTCGGCCACGGCGCAGTGCATGGGTTCGGCGGCATCGTGGAAGCGGGCCCAGGTGGTGGCCGTCGTAGCGTCCGGGATGACGGTCTTGTAGAAGGCCTGGTACCCCTTCCAAAGGGGCAGCCACTGGTCCTGGTCTTCGGGTTGGGCCAATCGTATGCGCATGGGAGGGCTCCCCTGGGTTGGATCGGAGCGATGGCGGGAGGCCGCCAGCCGCACCGAGGAAGTTTAGTTCCTCTTGCACAGTCGTGACGATCGACTCGGCCTTGTGGAAGCCCTGCCCCTCGCCTTCGAAGGCGAAGTACTGGTGGGGCAGGCCCTTCTCTCCGCAGATATCGCGCAACGCCTCGGATGGGACGGGCGGCACTACGTTGTCGTCCGGGCCCTGGCAGATGATCCACGCAGTGTTGAGCCTGTTGGCGTTCTGCGCGGGCGAGAGGACGGTCGGTACACTGAGCCTTCGAACGCATCAGCCCCGTCGCGAACCGCTGCCATGACCAAGCCCCGTCGCTCCGCTCCTGCATCGCCGGTCGAGTCTTCCGCTCCCCGCAAGGCGCCTTCCGGGAAAGCGAGGACCCCGGCCGATCGGGCGGGTCAGGTCGATCAGGTGGATCAGGCCCGAGGGGGGAAGTCCGGCGCCTTGGTGAGCGCCGGCCAGCGTCTGCGCTTCCTGCGCGAGTTGCACGGCCTGTCGCAGCGTGAACTGGCGCGGCGCTCGGGCCTCACCCACGCCACCATCGGCGGCATCGAGCGCGATGCGATCTCGCCCTCCATCGGCTCGATGCTGAAGATCGTCGACAGCTTCCCGATCACGATGTCGGAGTTCTTCTCGCTCGATCCGTCCAGTGACACCCAGGCCATCTTCCGGGCCGCAGAGATGCGGGAGTCCGGCAGCGGGGGCATCTCCGTGCGCCAGGTGGGCGGCGACCTGAAGGGTCGGCCGCTGCAGG
>JBJTVI010000486.1:0-3285 GCA_046081145.1 Rubrivivax sp. | reverse complement strand
CGCGAGTCGCACTTACTTTGGCGCCCTGCGATAGTCGCAGGGCGCCGAAGCAATTACTCTGGCGCTTAAGGTGTGACAAGGGCTTAGCGAGGGCTGCGCCACAGCGGGTGCGTCTGGTGCGTCAGAGTTACTGCGACTCGCCCGGTGGCGCGCCAAAGTTGTTGCTTCGGCCATCTGGGTAATGCGGGAGACCTACTGCCACTTAAGCTAGAAACCGCCCCCACTTCGGGGAGCCCGCTCAGCAAGAAATGTGGCCGTACGCGCACCGGCATCGACGACGAGACGAAGATCTTCATGATCGCCTTTTCGTCGTTCTTTCCGGTTCTGCTCAACACCTACAGCGGAGTCCGCAGCGTGGATACCGTGCAGGCGCAGACCGCCAGCACCTTCGGCGTGACCGGCTTCCGGCGGCTGATCCAGGTCGTCCTGCCCGCTTCATCGCCGTCGATCTGCACCGGCATGCGCATCAGCCTGGCGGTGGCGCTCATCGTCATGGTCATCAGCGAGATGGTGGCCGCCTCCAACGGCATCGGCTACTTCATTCTGGCCGCGCAGCGCGGCTTCAAGACACGCGAAATGTTCGCCGGGATCGTCACGCTGGCAGCGCTGGGCTATGTGCTCAACCGCCTGTTCCTGGCAGTCGAGAACCGGGTGCTGGCCTGGCACCAGGGCGCGACGCAGCAGCAGAAGAATTGAGCACTGCGCCGCCGGTCGCCACTGCCAAGCCCGTTGCAGGATGGATGCCGTCTTCGGTCAGCAGGACCAGCGCCCCAGCGGGTCGCCGAAGCGCAGCTGCATGACCTCCTCGAGCCCCAGGCTGGAATCGGCGACGACCCCGCCGGCGCGCACGCGATAGGCCTGAGGTTCGTCCCTGCCGGGCGGCACGCCGCCTTCGGACAGCGTGCGGGCCGCCTCCAGCATGAGCCGGCGGAACTGCACCACGCCAAGGTCGGTGGGGCCCAGGAGTTCGCGCGTGCGGTCGGCAATGCGCCCCTGGCTGTCCTGGATGGCGGCATCCTGTTCCGAGACGCCCAGGATGCCGGTGAAGTTCTCCGACTTCTGCATCTGCCGGTCGATGCGGTAGTCATTGGAGCGGTTGCGAAGGGGCATGCCGGCTGCATCCATCTCGGGGTAGACGGCTCCACCGCTGCGGTAGCTGCGGCGTTCCTCCTCGCTCAGCGGGCGCTCGGGGTTCCAGGAGTACAGGAAGACCCAGCAGTTCTCGTCGTCGATGGGCACCCAGCACTGGGCGTGAAAGGTCTGGCCCGCGGTGGCGCTGGGGGTGTAGCCGTGGCTGGGCAGCAGGTACTGGGCGATGCGCCAGTAGCTGCGCCCGGTGTCGGCGCGGTGTGCGCCTGCGAGTACCAGCCCAGCAGCGTGGCGTCGCACCTCGTAGCGCGGGCGCGGATCGTCCCGCATCCAGCGCACATGCTCCTGGCCCATGGTCTGGCTGGCAAATCCGCGCGTGGCGCGTGCGGCCTTTGCGGCCAGCTCCTGCCCGGAGGCGGCCACGGGCTGGTGCAGGAAGGAAAAGTGCGCGGTGTCTACGCCACCTTCTGCGGCCTGCGCCCAGTTGCACTGCTGCATCTTTCTCGACACATGGCGGTGCGCGGGCGGCAGCTCGGCGAACTCCAGCTGCGGCAGCGCCGGCGCCGGCGCCGGGCCGAGATAGGCCCAGATGAAGCCGCCCCAGTCGCGGGTGGGGCAGGCCCGGATGCGGGCCTTCTCGCACATGCGCGGCGCCGCCTCTGGCGGCACGGTGGGCACCTCTAGGCACTGGCCGTCGGCGGCGTACTTCCAGCCGTGGTACACGCAGCGGATGCCGCCTTCCTCGTTGCGGCCGAAGAAGAGGTCGGCCCCGCGGTGCGGGCAGCGCGGCTCCACCAGCGCCACCGTCCCGGCGGTGTCGCGAAAGGCGATGAAATCTTCGCCTAGCACCTTCACGCGCACGGGCGGCCCGTCGCACTCGGACACTTGCTCGGACAGCAGCACCGGCAGCCAGTACGCGCGAAAGAGCGCGCCCATGGGCGTGCCTGGTCCCGTGCGCACCAGGCGCTCGTTGTCCTCGTGCGAGAGCATCGTTACTCGGGCTTCAGCCCGGCTTCGGCCGTAAGCTGGCCCCACAGGGCGATCTGGGTGCGCACGTAGTCTTCGAGCTCGCGCGGGGTGCTGCCGAAGATGTCGATGCCGAGCTCGGCCCCTCGCTCGCGCAGGTCAGCCCGTGCGAGCACGCCGGTGAGCTCGCGGTGGATGCGCTGCACCGCGGCAGCGGGCGTGCCCGCCGGCGCGAAAAGCCCGAACCAGGCCACGACGTTGAAGCCCGGGTAGCCCGCTTCGGCCATCGTGGGCACCTCGGGCAGCGAGGAAAAGCGTTTGTCGGCCAGCACCGCCAGCGCGCGTACCTTGCCGGCCTTGACCAGGGGAGCGGCGGCCGCCAGGTCGACGAAGGCGAACTGCAGCTGCCCGCCCAGCAGGTCCGTGATGATTTGTGGCGAGCTCTTGTAGGGCACGCGCAGGAACTCCACGCCTGCTGTGCGGCCGAGCTTGCTGCCCGAGACGATGCCGAAGCTGTTGGCCGCACCGTAGCTGACCGAACCGGGAGCCTTGCGCGCGGCCCCCACGAGATCGGCCATGGTCTGCAACGGGCTGGCGGCAGACACGAGCACGAAGAAGGTCAGGTTGCCCAACCGGCTGATCGGGGCGAAGTCGCGCACCGGGTCGTAGCGCAGCTCCTTGACGAGATGCGGATTGGCCGCGTGCGTCGTGTTGGTGGTGAAGAGCAGCGTGCTGCCGTCCGGCTTGGCGCGGGCCACGGCCTCGGCGGCGATCACGCCGTTGGCGCCGGGCCGGTTGTCGATCACGGTGCCCACCCCCAGGGCCGTGCCCAGGTGCTGCGCCACCATGCGTGCATAGACATCGGTGCCGCTGCCTGGCCCGAAGGGCAGCACGATCCGAAGCGGGCCCTCGAGCCGGTCGGCCTGCGCGCGGGCGCTCAAGCTGGCGCTGGCCAAAGCAGCTGCGAGCAGACGGCGACGAAGCAAGGATGCGGGCATGTTCAAGGCGCGGTCTCCGGGTGGCATGGGCAGAGGCGATGGTGCGAGCCCGGCGCAGTGCAGGCAATGCATGTTTCCACCATCGGCGGCTGCGCGCACCAGGCCCGATGGACATAGGAGTTTTAACCGCCCTTAGCACAGTCCAAGTGAGGCCTGAGGACCGGGCGGCGGCGGGAAGAAGTGGGCATGAAGGGCCTGGGTTTGGTGACGACGCCTTGCATTGGCTAAGTTC
>JBJTVI010000485.1:0-2160 GCA_046081145.1 Rubrivivax sp. | reverse complement strand
TCACCACGCTGATCGCCGGCCTGGCGCTGCTCATCTTCGGCTCGGGCCCGGTGCGAGGCTTCGCGGTGGTGCACTGCCTGGGCATCCTGACCTCGATGTTCTCGGCCGTGATGTTCTCGCGCGGCCTGGTCAACCTCTGGTACGGGCGCCAGAAGAAGCTCAAGTCGGTATCGATCGGCCAGGTCTGGCGGCCCGATGCCAAGGTGCCGGCGCAGCCGACGGCCCCCGTGGGCGAGTAAAGGAGCGCGCACATGGAATTCTTCCGCATCCGGCGCGACATCCCCTTCATGCGCCACGCGCTGGCGCTCAACATCGTCTCCTTCGTCACCTTCGCGCTGGCGGTGTTCTTCCTGGCCACGCGCGGGCTGCACCTGTCCATCGAGTTCACTGGCGGCACGGTGCTGGAGGTGGAGTACGCGCAGGCGGCCAACCTCGAGCGTGCACGCACGGCCATCGACAAGATGAACCTCGGCGAGGTGCAGGTGCAGACCTTCGGCACCTCGCGCGATGTGCTCGTGCGGCTGCCCGTGCGGGGGGAGTCCAAGGACAACGCCGCGCTGGGTGCGCGCGCCTTCGAGCAGCTGTGCAGCGCCGAGGGGGGCACGGTGGGCACGCGCCAGTACACCACCGCCCAGGGCGAGCAGGTGAGCCGGCCCTCCTGCACCACGGCAGCGGGGGCCGAACCGGTCAAGCTCAACCGGGTCGAGTTCGTCGGCCCCTCGGTGGGCTCCGAGCTCGCGCGCGACGGCGCGCTGGCCCTGGCCTTCACGGTGGCCGGGATCATGATCTACCTGGCCATGCGCTTCGAATGGAAGTTCTCGGTGGCCGGCATCGTGGCCAACCTGCACGACGTGGTCATCATCCTGGGCTTCTTCGCCTTCTTCCAGTGGGAGTTCTCTCTGGCGGTGCTGGCGGCCATCCTGGCGGTGCTCGGCTACTCGGTCAACGAGTCGGTGGTGATCTTCGACCGCATCCGCGAGGCCTTTCGCAAGATGCGCAAGATGACCACGCCCCAGGTCATCGACTACGCCATCACGAGCACCATCAGCCGCACCGTGATCACGCACGGCTCCACGCAGATCATGGTGCTGTCGATGCTGATCTTCGGCGGCCCGACGCTGCATTACTTCGCCGTGGCGCTGACGATCGGCATCCTGTTCGGCATCTACTCGTCGATCTTCGTGGCCGCGGGCATCGTGATGTGGCTGGGCGTCACGCGCGAGGATCTGGTCAAGTCCGGCCCCTCGCGCGGCGACCCGAACGACCCCAACGCCGGCGCGGTGGTCTGAGCCCCTGCGGGGGCTTTGCGCCACCGGCTGGCTGGCCCGCCGACAATGGCTGAGTGATGTCCTCCGGCGCCGCCCCGCTCGAAGTCTCCCGCCAGGCCCGGCGCCAGTGGGTCGAGCATGTGCTGCGCGGGCTGCCGATGGTCACGCAGTCCCTGGCCCTGTGGGCCCAGCGCCAGCTCGACGCCCCGGCCATCTCACGCGCGGCCGGTGAGGAGCGGCGCGACCTCCTCGAGGCCCTGGCGCGACACCAGGACGATTGGCAGCGCGTGGTGGCCGACCGGCTGCCGCGGCGCATGCTGCAGGCCGCGCCGGCTTCGGCGGCCCGCCCGGGCGCCGCCCGCCCGGCGGGCAGCCCGGCTGCCGCTTCCGCTCCCGCCCCGGTTTCGCCCGGCGCACGCTGGGCGCCGCGTCCAGCGCCGGCCGCTGCGGCACCGGGTGCCGCCGGTGCGCCGGAGGAACTGTCGCTGTCGCTGGTGGACGATGCGACCATCGAGCGCGGCATCTACGGTTCGCGCCTGGGGGCAGCCGTGGCCGACCTGTGCTCCTGGGAGCTCGTGGACCTGCGCGCCCGCATCGCCCACCTGGAGGGCGTGGACAGCCTGGCCGAGACCGACCTGCTGCAGCCGGCCACGCTCGGGCGGCTCTTCGCGGACTCGTGGACCGACGCCGGGCTCACGCTGCGCTTCTGGCGGCTGTGCGCCACGGCGCTGCACGAGCAACTCGCGCTCGTGTGCCTGACGGCCTGCCAGGAGCTCAACCGCAAGCTCGTGGCCGCCGGCGTCATGCCCGAGGTGCGGCTGCAGGGCCGCAAGATCGAATCCGCCGGCGCAGCCCGAGCGGCCGGCCCCGCCCCCTCGCCGGCACCGGCACC